>DXBX01000005.1 GCA_019116285.1 Candidatus Bacteroides merdigallinarum | reverse complement strand
GTGATGGGCACCCCGTGCTCGTCGCTTCCGCCGATGAAGAGGACTTCCTGCTTCTTCAGGCGCAGGTAGCGGACATAGATGTCGGCGGGCACATACACTCCCGCCAGGTGGCCGATGTGCACCGGCCCGTTAGCGTAGGGCAGGGCCGATGTCACGGTAGTACGTTTGAAGTTCTTTTCCATATATCGTGGTCTTTTATTTAATGAATAATCAGGCTTGTTTCGCTGAAATCGTGCAAAGATAGTGTTTCTTGGGGAATATACCGCGGGGTGGGATTCAAAAATCACACCTTCACCCCTCCAACACCTCGCAAAACGACAGAGGCAATACGACATTGCCCAGGCCGCGTGCCTTGGCGAACAAGGGAGCGATTTCCCCGTCCGTGAAGCCGGCGATGCCACAACCGATGCGCGTGACATAGAAGACCAAGCCGGGATGCGCCTCGGCAAACCGGATGAACTCATCCACGTAAGGACGGATGGTCTCCACGCTTCCTTGCATCGTGGGGATAGCGTAGCTCTGTCCCTGCAAGCCCACGCCCTGCCCCATGACGGCTCCAAACCGTTGAACCGCGACTCTGGCCGCACCACCGCCGTGCATCCCGTGAAGATTGCTGCCAAAGACGAAAATCTCATCATAGCCCAAGGAACGGATGGCATCCGGCGTATACGGAGGACGATAACTGGTCACGGCCACCCTCACACGGCTGTGCCGGGAAACATACCTGCGCAAACAGGGACGCATCTCCGCGTCGGCATACAGAGCTCTCACCAACCGTCCGAATTCCTCGCCCAGGCTCACGTAATCAGCATCTTTCCCCGGGAATGGCTCCATGAACGCCTCGTATCCGTGCCACCAGCGTGCTTGAACGTCAGGGGCATGCAGCGGACGCCCCTCTTGGTCTTGCTCCTCCAGCAAGTGCTCCAGCAGCGCGCGGCCATAGCCATGCAGCGTGGCCCGCATGTCGGCTTCCCGCACCGCGTCTCCCACGGCCCCCTTGCCATACAGATACTGTGCTCCGCAAGCCGCCAGCGAATGGTCGCGCAAGGCCATATCCGCAAACGTCGCCGTCTTTGCCTCCACGTCCAGCAATCCGGCCTCGTATGTCGTCCTCTCCCAATAGCTCCTGGGATTGTCGGCTGGCAACATGGTCTTGAAGCAGAAAGAGTGGACGTGCCTTTCCTCAAAGTCATCCACGAACTCCAGCAGCTCCGGCTCATCGCGAAACCTTTCCCGGCAGGCACGGTCCATTTCCGGCGGAACCGCGTAATAACAGGCGGCCACGGCACCGGCCATGCAGGCAATGGTATCCGAATCTCCCCCTATGGAAACGGCCAGCCTGATGACCTCCTCGAAGCTGTTTCCCTCCAGGAAGGCGACAAGAGCTTCCGGCACACTGCCCTGACACGACTCGTCGAAGGCATAAACCTTTCGTATGGCGTCGATGGAGCGGCTCAGATCATAGCCGAAGATCCTTGTCACATAGTCCTTGATGAAGGACTTGTCCAGCCCCTCCTTGGCCAGGAACACCGCCGCGGCAATGGCTTGCGCCCCCTTTATCCCCTCGGGATGGTCGTGGGTCACCTCCGCACTTCTTCGGGCCAGTTCAAGCGTCTCGGAAAGCGTCCGCGCATAAAGGCCTACGGGACTGACCCGCATGGCCGAGCCATTGCCCCAGCTATGGTAAGGCATGGGATGACTGGAGAACAGCCACCGGCCAAACCTTCCGCCATATGCTCCCATAGGGGAAGGATAAGCACGCCCCATGGCCTGCATCTCCGCTACCAAGGTTTGCCCGGAATGCTCCGGATCACTGACCAGCCACCGGGCCACAGCGATGGTCATGAGGGAATCGTCCGTGAAACTACTCTCCGGGGCAAACAATTCGAAGTCTGTCCTCTTTACATTGTTGAACTCATAGACAGAGCCTATGACGTCCCCTATGATGGCTCCTAACATACGATAATGGTTTTTATTGGTTAATCCCTGCAATATTCGCAAAATTTCCCGACATATGCAAGGGTACGACAAACTTAATATTCTATAATATAATAATTTACGACTAGAGCAATAACTACAATACTGCTCACCAAGCCGCCAACTGCCCCCTTCCTGAGCCATCAACTGATCACTGCCCGAGCGTTCAACTGACGGCTGGGGATAGTGATCAGTTGATCATAGAGGAAGTGATCAGTAGATGGCTTGCCGAAGGATCTTACAGGCCTGGATTACCCCGCAAAGACAGGAATCAGCAAGTCCTCCTCCGGCCAGTGCGGCAAGTAGAAGAGCGGCAACGGCCTTCCACCCACACCCGCCCATTCGATGCGGCGCACATGATAGAAATCCGGTGCTCCGAAGTCGAACGAACGCCCGTAAAGCAAGATAGCACCGCGTCCTTCGTCGATTTCCCACAAGCCACCTCCGTAGGGACACTGTTCATCCCGCAACAAAAGATCCCTATGCAGATAGACGTGGCCGAACTTCAGCACACCGTCTTGATTGATGATGAACTTCTGATACATGACAATAACGGTTAGTAATGAGTGATGTTGCCTGCAAATATACGGTTTTCCCACTGTATCCGATAAAAAACTCCGAAAAAAGTCAAGCAAATGAACAAGATATAAAAGAAAGTCGTAACTTTACGCCAAACAAAACACCATTCGACATGAAAAGAGTTATCAGTCTGCTGATTCTTATAGCTTTATGCTATATTTCACTCCCTGCCTCGGCACAGAGCAAGGGAGATGACCTGCAGAAACAAGCGCAGGAAAATCTGACAAACAAAGAATACATCCGGGCACGCTACCTGTTCCTGCAAGCCTACAACGCCTACATGGATGCAGGCCAATACGAACAGGGCGTCGCGTGCGGCGTACAAGCCAGTGCCCTCTATCACCGCGAGAATTATTATAAGGAAGCATTCGAACTGCTGTACAAAGTGGAGCAGAACCTCATCGAAGGCGAGCGGAAAGCCAGCCGCCAAATGCCCGCCCTGCGTTATCCCGTGACGCGCGAACGCCTACAGATGTATATCAAACTGCGCAAATCGGCCAGCGCTAAGGACCAATTGTCCAAGCTGAAAGGCTGGGCAGAAGCCGCCAAGGTGGATTCGCTGGACACTGACCTGCTCTACACCCAGGCCAACTACTATTATACCTTCGGCCAAAGCCAACAGGGAGACGCCGCCTTCAACGCCTTGGTGCAGAGGTACGCGAAGGTAAAGGACTATGACAAGGCCCGCGCCTGTTATAAAGAGATGATCAGCATGGGACGCCGTTCGGGCAGTGCCGCCCTCGTGGCCCGCGCCTACGACAAGTATATGGCATGGAATGACTCCATCAGCGCTGTGGAGGCCCAAGAAAAATACGATGCCTTGAAGGCGCAGTACGACGCCAGCCTCCAAACCATTGAAGAAAAGGACGACTCGCTGGCCGCCCGACAATACACCATCATCGGCCTCTGCGTATTAGCCCTCATCCTGGCCGCCGCCCTGGTGCTGGGTGCCATCGTACTCCTGCGCTTCATCATGCAGACACGCAAGCAGAAGAAAATCATCGAAACGGTCAATGAACATAACGCCCTGAAGACGCAATTCATCCGTAACATATCCGCCCAGATGAAACCCACGCTGGACACGCTGAACTCCCAGCAGCCGGGCGTGCAAGCCCTGTTGTCTTTCTCGGAACACATCGAAGAACTCTCTGCCCTGGAGGACACGCTGGACACGCTCTATGAGATGGAGGAGACCAACGTATTCAACTTCTGCGAGGGCATCATGGACCAAATCCGCGGCACAGAAAAAGAGGGCGTCGCCCTGACGGTCAACGCCCCCAAACTGACGGTGAGAATCAACAAAGAGCACGTGTCCCGCATCCTGCTCCACCTCTTGCGCAATGCCGCCGAACACACTCCCGCAGAAGGCAAGATCTGGCTGGACTTCAAGAAGCGCGGTGCCCATACGCATCAGTTCATCGTCACCGACACGGGCTGTGGCATCCCCGAAGAACAACGCGCCAACCTCTTCAAGCCCTTCAGCGGACTGAAGGACTTGACCAAGGGAGACGGGCTGGGGCTGCCCATCTGCTCGCTGGAAGCGACCAAGATGAACGGCAGCCTATCCTTGGATCTGGACTACGCCAAAGGCGCAAGGTTTGTGCTGGAATTGCACGCGTGATTCAACGAAGGGCCTCCACCTCGTCCGGTGTCAAGGGTATCTTCTTGCCCAGACGACGGGCACCGTTCTCGGTGATGAGATAATCCTCCTCGTTGCGGATGCCGCCGAAATGACGGTATTCCTCCACCTTATCATAATTGATGAAGTTCGTAAACTTGCCTTGGCCGCGCCACAGGTCGATGAGCTCGGGAATGAAATAGATGCCAGGTTCGACAGTGTGGACAAATCCCGGCTCCAAGGGGATGGCCAGGCGCTGGCTCTTACGGCCGAACTGCGTACTCTTGGGCTGGCCGTCGTAGCCCACCCAGATTTCGCCCAGGTTCTCCATATCGTGCACGTCCAAGCCCATCATGTGGCCAAGCCCATGGGGATAGAACAAGGCGTGGGCGCCCTCCCGTACGGCATCTTCGGCATTGCCCTTCATCAGGCCCAATTCCTTCAGGCCCTCCACCATGACGCGGGCCGAGAGATCGTAGACGTCCATATAAGGAATACCGGGGCGCAAAGCCTTGACCGACTCCAGGTGCATGGCGTTCTGTATCTCATAGACGGCACGCTGGCGCGGCGTGAAGGTCTTGCTGACGGGAATGGTAGACGACATGTCGCCGCAGTAGCCCGAAGGCAGTTCGGCACCGGCGTCAATCAGAAACAGTTGGCCCTCCTCAATGCGGTTGCCGTGGTAATGGTTGTGCAGGGTCTGTCCGTTGATGGTGGCGATAGTGGCGAAAGACAGCTCGCAGTTGTGGCTCTCGGCCACGTGGTTCATCTCGGCCACTACCTCATACTCATACATGCCCGGACGGATGAAACGCGTGGCGGCAATGTGCATGTCGGCAGTGATGTCGCAGGCACGCTCTATCTCGGCAATTTCCTCGGCCGTCTTGTGATTGCGCTGCTTCACCACGGCACGGATGAAAGGCACAGACCCCTCTTGGTGTGCCGGCGGCAGGCCCAGCCAATCCATCAGTTTCAGCTTGTGCTCGGGCCGATAAGGCGGCAGGTAGTGGATGGTGCGCCCCTGCTGGATGGCACGGTGCAAGTATTCCGTCAGTTGGGCGGAAGGCAAGGTCTCGGTGATGCCCACAGCAGAAGCCTTCTCGTGCAGGGTGGGCTGGGTGCCCATCCAGACAATGTAGTCGATGCTCAGCTCGTCGCCAAAGATGATTTCCCGGTCCTCGTCGATGTCTATCACGGCATTCAGTCCGGCAAAGTTCAAACCGAAATAATAGAGGAAGGAGGAGTCCTGCCGGTAACGGAAAGTATTGTCCTCGTAGTTCAGTCCCTGCTCGTCATTGCCCAGGAACAACAGCACGCCCCGGCCAACGGCTTTCTTCAGCGCGGCCCGGCGCTGCACATAAGTTTCTTTTGCAAACATAATTCGTTTCTCCTATATATAATACATACTGATTTACCCTGTTTACACAGCGGTATCGACGCTCGTGCTCGTGGGAGCCGACGCTCACGCCCGGCAATACCTCTGCTTAAATTCCCCCAAAGATACGGAGAAAAAACAGAAAGCCACGCCGGACGAGGCAAAAATCGGTCTCTCGCCGAAATATCAGCCCACAATGTTTCGCTTTCGCAAACTATTCACTACATTTGTGCCCGTAACAATTTCGGAGATACATCAATGGCACAAACTTCCCGACAAGTACAGACGCAGACGCAGCAACAGGTGCAGACCCTGTCGCCCCAACAGATACAGGTGGTCCGCCTGCTGGAGTTGCCCGCCGTGGAGCTGGAGGACCGCGTGCGTGCCGAGCTGCTGGAGAATCCTGCCCTCGAAGAAGGCAAGGAGGAAGCGGCTGCGGACGACTATGCCGACACCACCGGCGCGGATACGGAAAGCCCCGAGGACGGCGGCGACACCGACTACGACTCGCTGAGCGACTACCTGACGGAAGACGACATCCCCGACTATAAATTGCAGGAAAATAACCGCAGCCGCGACGACCGTGCCGAGGAAATCCCGTTCTCGGATGCCACCTCTTTCTATGAGACTCTGAAGGAGCAACTGGGCGAACAGGACCTGACGCCCCACCGGCGCGAACTGGCCGAATACCTCATCGGCTCGCTGGACGACGACGGCCTGCTGCGCAAGTCACTGGACAGCATCAGTGACGAACTGGCCATCTATGCCGGCGTGGAGACCAGCCCGCAGGAACTGGAAGAAGTACTGAAGACTATCCAAGACTTTGATCCGCCCGGCCTGGGTGCCAGAAGCCTGCAGGAGTGTCTCCTCATCCAAATCCGCCGCAAACAGGAGCAGCGCTCCAAACCCGACCCCTTGCTGAAGGTGGAAGAAGACATCGTGGCCGACTGTTACGACGAATTCACCCGCAAGCACTGGGACAAGATCCAGCAAAAGCTGGATATCGACAAGGAGACGGTAGACCAGGCCATCCGCGAAATCTGCCGCCTCAACCCGCGCCCCGGCGCCTCGATGGGCGAAGCCATCGGCAAGAACATGCAGCAGATTGTGCCCGACTTCATCGTCGAGACGGCGGACGACGGCACTGTCACCCTGAGCCTCAACAACCGCAACGTGCCTGAGCTGCGCATCAGCCGCGACTTCAACACTCTGCTGGAGGAGCATACCAAGAACAAGGCCAACCAAAGCAAGGAGTCGCGCGAGGCGATGATGTTCCTCAAGCAGAAGATGGACGCCGCGCAAGGCTTCATTGACGCCGTGAAGCAACGGCAGAACACGCTGATGAAGACCATGCAGGCCATCATCGACTTGCAACGACCCTTCTTCCAGGAGGGCGACGAATCACTGCTGCGCCCCATGATTCTGAAGGACGTGGCCGAACGGGCCGGGCTGGATATCTCGACCGTCTCCCGCGTCAGCAACAGCAAGTATGTGCAGACCAACTTCGGCATCTATCCGCTGAAATTCTTCTTCAGCGACGGCTATGTCACCGAAGACGGCGAAGAGATGTCCGTCCGCGAAATACGCAAGATACTGAAGGAGTGTATTGACGGCGAGGACAAGACCAAACCCTATACCGACGACGAGTTGTGCGAACTGCTGAAGCAGAAGGGCTACCCCATCGCACGCCGCACCGTGGCCAAGTATCGCCAGCAAATGAACATCCCCGTGGCACGTCTGCGGAAATAAACAACCGAGAAAACGAAGCAACGCTCTATGGACTCGAAAGAAGAAAAAGGACTGATGCAGTTGTCGCGGGTGGTATCGGCGGTATTCACGCCCTTCTCCATCCCGTTTCTGGCCTACCTGGTGTTGTTCTTCCTCACCTACCTGCGCATGATGCCCTTGGCCTACAAGGCCATCGTGCTGGGCGTGGTCTACTGCTTCACCATCTTTCTGCCCACGCTGACCATTTTCCTCTTCCGCAAGCTGAACGGCTTCAACCGCCGCGACCTGCTGGAGCGTCGGCGTCGCTACATACCCTTCCTGCTCACCATCACGTCCTACGCCTTCGGGCTGGCCCTGATGTACCGGATGCGGCTGCCGTGGTACATGGTCAATATCCTGTGGGCGGCGCTGGTCATCATGGTCATCTGTGTCATACTCAACCTGAAGTGGAAACTCAGCGAGCACATGGCCGGAGCCGGCGCGGTAATAGGCGGTGTGGTGGTGTTCAGCTCGCTGTTCAATTACAATCCGGTGTGGTGGCTGTGCTTCTTCATCCTCATTTCGGGGATGCTGGGCAGCGCACGCATTATCCTGCGGCACCACACGCCGGGCGAGGTATTGGGCGGATTCACAGTCGGGCTGGTCTGCTCGATGCTGGTGCTGGACCCCTTCTACAGCGTCATGATGCGAATGTTTATCAATTCTATAACCCATTAAAAAAACAACAATTATGAACTATCCGACTAACGTAAAGTACACCAAGGAACATGAGTGGATCCGCCAGGAAGGCGACGTGGCCTATGTAGGCATCACCGACTATGCACAGCAGCAGCTGGGCGACATCGTATTCGTAGACATCCAGACGGAAGGCGAGACGCTGGAGGCAGGCGAAGCTTTCGGCACCATCGAAGTAGTAAAGACCATCTCCGACCTCTTCATGCCCGTCAGCGGCGAAGTATTGGAGCAGAACAATGCCCTGGCCGACCAGCCCGAACTGGTGAACCAGGACCCCTATGGCGAGGGCTGGCTCATCAAGGTGAAACCCGCCGCAGACGCCGACTTCGACAGCCTGCTGGACGCCGAGGCCTACAAGGCACTTATCAATGAATAACGAATAATTAATAATGATAAATGAAAAACGGAGTGAGCGAGGATTCCTTTCCTACAGCCGTTTTTCATTTATCATTTTACATTCATCACTAACCATTAATCACTAATGACCCCCATAGTTAGCATCATCATGGGCAGCACCTCCGACCTCCCCGTCATGGAGAAAGCCGCCCAACTGCTGAACGACATGCACGTGCCCTTCGAGATGAATGCCCTCTCAGCCCATCGCACGCCCGAAGCTGTCGAACAGTTTGCCAAGAATGCCGCCGCACGCGGCATCCGTGTCATCATCGCCGCCGCCGGCATGGCCGCCGCCCTGCCCGGTGTGATTGCCGCCAACACCACGCTGCCCGTCATCGGCGTACCCGTCAAAGGCAGCGTACTGGACGGCGTGGACGCCCTTTACTCCATCATTCAGATGCCTCCCGGTATCCCCGTGGCCACTGTCGCCATCAACGGCGCGATGAACGCCGCCATCCTGGCCGTACAGATACTGGCCTTGAGCGACCCGCAACTGGCCGAAGCCTTCGCCGCCTACAAGGAAGGATTGAAGAAGAAAATCACCAAAGCCAACGAGGAACTGAAAGAAGTGAAATACGAGTACAAGACCAATTAAATGAAGAATGAAGAACTAAGAATGAAGAACAAGGTCACTTCCCATACCTTCATTTTTCATTCATAATTCTTCATTCTTAATTCTTAATTAAAAGACAGTGGACTTATTCAATTATTCCCGTCGGGAAACGACCGAGGTAAACATCGGTGGCACGCCACTGGGCGGCCATAATCCCATCCGCGTGCAAAGCATGACGAACACCAACACGCTGGACACGGATGCCTGCGTGGCACAAATCAAACGAATCGTAGCTGCGGGAGGTGAATACGTACGCCTCACGGCACAAGGTACCAAGGAAGCCGAAAACCTGCGCAACATCAACGCCGCCCTGCGTGCCGAGGGCTGCATGGTGCCGCTCGTGGCAGACATTCACTTCAACCCCAACGTGGCCGATGTAGCCGCACAGTATGTGGAGAAGGTACGCATCAATCCGGGCAACTACGTTGATGCCGCCCGTACCTTCAAGCATCTGGAATACACCGACGAGGAGTATGCCCGCGAGCTCCAGAAGATACGCGACCGCTTCGTCCCCTTCCTCCGCATCTGCAAGGAGAACCACACGGCCATCCGCATCGGTGTGAACCATGGTTCGTTGTCGGACCGCATCATGTCCCGCTATGGCGATACACCCGAAGGCATGGTGGAATCGTGCATGGAGTTCCTGCGCATCTGCGTAGACGAAGACTTCAAGGATGTGGTCATCTCCATCAAGGCATCGAACACGGTGGTAATGGTACGCACCGTCCGCCTGCTGGTGGACACGATGGAGCGGGAAGGCATGCACTTCCCCCTGCACCTGGGCGTAACCGAGGCCGGCGACGGCGAGGACGGACGCATCAAGTCGGCTGTAGGCATCGGCGCCCTGCTGGCCGACGGGCTGGGAGATACCATCCGCGTCTCGCTGAGTGAGGCGCCCGAGGCAGAGATTCCCGTAGCCCGCAAGCTGGTGGACTATGTCACAAAACGTACGGAACATCCTTACATCCCCGGCCCCCAAGACACAGCCTTCGACTATCTCCGCCCCACCCGCCGCCAAACAAAGGCAGTGGCAAAGTTTGGCGGAGACCAAGTCCCCGCAGTACTTTCTGCCCGGCTGGACGGGAATATGAACTTCGACCCGCAGTTCACGCCGGACTATGTCTACGTAGGCCGCCAACTGCCCGACGAACGTCCGCAAGGCCCGCAGTATATCGTCGATGCCGACCTCTGGCAAGGACAGGCGGACTGCTGGCCTGCCTTCAAGACTGACCAACTGTTCTTCATGGCCGGCTGTACCGCCCCGTTGAAATTCCTCTTCATCACCTATATGGGACTGAACGACGAAGTCCTGGCCTGCCTCAGGCATCATCCCGAGGTGGTACTCATCGCACAGAGCAACCATCCCAACCGGTTGGGTGAACAGCGTGCCCTGGCCCTGCAACTGATGCAGGAGGGACTGGAGAACCCGGTAGTCTTCTTCCAGCATTATGCCGAGAACGACTTGGAAGATTTCCAGTTGAAAGCCTCCGTGGACATGGGTGCCCTCCTGCTGGACGGCCTGACAGACGGCATTTTCCTCTTCAACCAAGGCGACATCGCCCCGAAGGCATTGGATGCCACCGCCTTCAGCATCCTGCAGGCCGCCCGTGCCCGCACCAGCAAGACAGAGTACATCTCCTGCCCCGGCTGCGGACGCACGCTCTACGACCTGCCGGGCACCATCGCCCGCATCAAGGCGGCCACCTCGCACCTGAAAGGGCTGAAGATAGGCATCATGGGCTGCATTGTCAACGGACCGGGCGAAATGGCTGATGCCGACTATGGCTACGTGGGCGCCGGGCGCGGCAAGGTAAGCCTCTATAAGAAAAAGGAGTGCATCGAGAAGAATATCCCCGAAGCAGAAGCCGTAGACCGGCTCATCGAGCTGATCAAGGCCAACGGTGACTACAACCCTATGTGCTAAACACTGCTTACACAAATATATTACTCGCATTTTAAGGCAATATGCCTGAACACAAACAGCGGTACGCCCGGACATTTCCAAGCGTACCGCTGTTTTCAAAGGGACGATACCCCCATCACTCTTCTTTCCCCAGCACCTTCTCACGATACTGCTTGGGAGACAATCCCAAGTGTTTCTTGACATAACGGCCAAAGAAAGAAAGATTGGGAAACTCCAGTTCATTGCAGATTTCCTTGACACTGCGGCCACGCTGCTTCAGCAGGAAATCAATATCTTTCACCACATAGCGATTGATAAGTTCACTGGCCGTCTCACCACTGGCCTCCTTACAGACAGTGGACAGATACTTGGGTGTCAGACATAGCTTATCGGCATAATAGGCCACACTGCGCGATTTAGGATAGGAAGAAGAGAGCAATGAAATGAAATTATGGAATACGTTGCTACCCGCCGAATAGGATTGCGGACGAAAGTCGGCAAAGCGGTCCAACACATCGCGAAACTCGTAGAGGAAAGCCGTCAGCAACGCATCTACCAACTCCTTGCGATGACGGCGAGGCGCCCCCATCAGCCGCGAACGCATCAGGTCATAGTACAAGCAAAAACCTTGCACCTCGTCTGCCGTAAGCGACAATACGGGCGACTTCTCCAGAAACATCATCATATCCCACGTGCTTTCGGACGGAATCAACGTCAGCTGCCCCAGATAGTCTTTCGATAGGCAGATGCAACGGAAATCCAAGTCCATGCTGGCCACACTCTTTCCCAATACAATATTAGGATGACAAATCAGCGCGTCATGAGGCCGTACATCATAAGTCCGCCCCTCAATATTCACCGTCGCCTGGCCACGCAGGCATACCATCATCAGGAAATGTTCCAGCTTCATGGGCTCCACACGCTCCAGATTCTGCAGGTTCTCCACAAAAGCGATACGTTCATCCGCATAGACAGCCCAATTCTCGCTCTTGCGATTTAAGTTCATGATATTCTCTTCCATAGGTAGCTATGAGTGTTTGATTTGGCCGCAAAGTAAGACAATATTTCCGACACAATCATCCTGCATTCCGCGCCATAAGTGTCCTAAAATTCCGATGTTCCCGTTCATCCGCCCTCAATTTGCTATATAGAAGATAGCAAAGCCGCCTCAATCTATAAAAAAAGTGAAACAGAACACAATTAATACACAACAGAATGTCAGTTTTTCGTCCAAAGTTCCTTTCTTTGCAAGAAAGAATCTAACTTTATTAATATCAAACAAAAATGGACAAGTATCAAATCGGTCTGAATGCAGGTAAAATATGGAACCTGCTGGATTCCAACAGAGACAAGCGTATATGGGATGTCGAAGGCCTGCAACAGGCTTCGGGACTCTCCATCCCCGACTTCTACGCAGCTATCGGATGGCTCGCCCGCGAGAACAAGATAGACTTTGGCGAAGACGGCATCACACACAATGGCACTGTGGGACTGGTAGTAGAATTCTACCACTAATCCTGCACAGCACACATGAACATTTCGTTGGAAATCGGGCTGCTGGTGGGCTCGTTGCTCATCTTTGGCAGCATTCTTATCAGTAAGACTGGGTATCGATTCGGTATCCCGACTTTGTTAATGTTTCTCGTGGCGGGCATGCTGTTCGGCACTGACGGACTGGGTATCCAATTCGACAATGCCACACAAGCACAATACATCGGCACCATTGCCTTGAGTATCATCCTCTTCAGCGGCGGCATGGATACCAAGTTGTCGGATATCCGCCCGGTGGCTCTGCCGGGCATCATGCTGTCCACCGTGGGCGTACTGCTGACCACTGCCCTTACGGGATTCTTCATCTACTTCATATCGGGCTGGCAACACACCGAGATAGGCTTCAGCCTGCTGGGATCGCTGCTGCTGGCCGCCACGATGTCGTCCACAGACTCAGCCTCCGTATTCAACATCCTGCGCACGCAACGCATCAACCTGCGCCACAACCTGCGCCCCATGCTGGAGCTGGAGAGCGGAAGTAACGACCCGATGGCCTACCTGCTGACCATCATCCTCATCCAATGCATCCAGTCGGGCAGTCTGTCTGCAGGCGACATTGCCACCTCCCTTGTCCTGCAATTCACAGTAGGTGGTGCTGTAGGTTTCCTGCTGGGCAAGGCGGCAGTATGGCTGGTGAACCGCATTAACCTGAAGAACGAAGAACTGTATCCGGTACTGATGATCAGCTTTGTCTTCATCATCTACTGCGCCACTTTCTTATTGAAAGGCAACGGCTACCTGGCCGTTTATCTGGCAGGCCTGGTCATCGGCAACAGCCGGCTGATACACAAGAAAGAGACAGGCACCTTCCTGAATGGCGTGACGTGGCTATTGCAGGTGGTAATGTTCCTCATCCTGGGATTGCTGGTCAATCCGCATGAGATGCTGGGTGTCACGGTGACGGCCATCCTGGTGGGCATCTTCATGACGCTGGTAGCCCGCCCCGTCAGCGTATGGCTCAGCCTCCTGCCTTTCGGACGGAAAATCAGCCGGAAATCCAAGTTATTCATTTCATGGGTAGGCTTGCGCGGCGCGGCTCCCATCCTGTTCGCCACCTACCCGGTAGTAAGCAACGTGCCCGGCGGCGAACAGATCTTCAACATCGTCTTCTTCGTCACCCTCATCTCGCTCGTGGCGCAAGGCATGACCCTGCCGTGGGCAGCCCGCAAACTGGATCTCTGCGACCCTGTGCCCCAAAAGCCTGACTTCTTTGGCATCGAGTTTCCTGACACCATGGACAGTAGCCTGCACGAGATGCGCTGCACCAAGAAATTGCTGGCTCAGCATGGCGACCATATCCGCGACATCCCTTTCCCCAAAGGCGTACTGGTCATGCTGGTGAAACGCGACGACCGCTTCCTGGTGCCCAACGGCGACCTGCAACTGCAACCGGAGGATATCCTGCTCATTGTGGCCCAAGATGGAGCAGAACCACCCACCTGCGACCCCAAGTAAGTTAAAGAAGCGCAAAGAACTGCAAAAGGACAACATAAAAGAGGTTTTAACGCTTGCTTATCCAAAATAAATGCCTTACTTTGTAGGACAAATAACCTAAACCGTTGTATATAGCAACATTTTGTTTTATGAAGTTCAATATTCAAGCAATTAGAACCAACAGCCGAAAGGTGTACGACATTCTGCTCCGTTACACCCGTTGTACTTTCGGCGAGCTCGAGAATCTATGCAACCTGGCCAGCACGGACTTGTGCATGGCGTTGCTGCAGCTTCTGCGGGAAAAGAAGATAGAGCAGGTGAGTGGAAACCAAGGTATCTATTACCGTCTAGCTGTCCTGACCGCTTAACGCAGCAGATGTATAGACAAAAACAAAATGTGAAAGGCTTGCATCCCCAGAGGGCGCAAGCCTTTCCTTGTTTCAGTCGATAAAGCGCACCTTATCCGCCTTGCGGGGCTTGGCTGCCGGAGTCTCATCCGGATAGCCGAAAGCAATGCAGTACAACAACTCATAGCCATCGCTGAAATCCAGTTTCTCCAGATAGGGAGCGGCCTCCGGAGTTGTCAGCATGAAACGCACAGGGCCTCCCAGACAGCACGAACCGACCCCCATCGACCAGGCGGACAACACCATGTTACCTCCCAGCAGGCCGCAGTCTATCTGCGACATGTCATACTTCGTGTCCCGGGCAATGAACGCCACCGTGGGTGCATTGCGGAACATATTCTTGAATGAAGGATCTTCACTCGCCTTGGGATTGGCCTTCTTATAGATTTCCGTCAGCCCGTTGATGAACTCGGGATTGTCCACCACACGAACCTCCCACGACTGCTTGTTCTGCCCGTTGGGCGCGTTGATGCCACAGTTCAGGATAATCTGCATCGTGTCGCGGTTGACAGCCTGCGGCTTGTACTGACGGATACTGCGACGTGTCAGGATGTTCTCAATCACTACGTCCGACTTGGCAGGAGTTTCCGCCACAGCCGTTTCGGTTTTCTGAGCCGAGGGAGCGCAGCTACTAACGACGGCACAAAGGCACAGGCCGCCGAGGATGGATTTCATTGCTTTCATAATGTTTCGTTATTACTTGTTTACTATCAGGGGACAAATATACGCAAAATCCGTCGCGTTGCTCCCAAACAGGAGAAAAAGTCGCCCCTGCTCCCTACCTCCTCCCTACCAAGTCCCTGTGTATAGACAAGGAGAAGGTAGGGAGGAGGTAGGGAGCAGGGGCGATGAGGGACTGTCTTTTTGCGGACCGACATGCGGTTGACAGCCGTCTGCCGATTCTTCTTCAACGACGGTTGTTTGCTGATGATATAGGAATTCAGGGAAGTAGTCTCGCCGGGAATCGAACCCGGATCTAAAGTTTAGGAAACTTCTATTCTATCCGTTGAACTACAAGACCATTTGCCTCCAGAAGAGAGGAAGAACAAGGAATGTGGCCGCAAAGATAGCGCTTTCCGCCGATTTTACGAAGAAAAGTTTTGAGAATCCGATTAACTTTCCGAAATTTGTCGGCCGGACACGTGTCCGACTAAATACAAAAGCTACATTATTTATAATACCTTAAGATTATGGCAAACGACATGAGGGTCAAAGAGCTGGACGAAGTGGTAGTACGGTTCTCCGGCGACTCCGGCGACGGAATGCAACTCGCCGGCAACATCTTTTCAACAGTTTCTGCTACGGTGGGAAATGACATCAGCACCTTCCCCGACTATCCGGCAGACATCCGCGCCCCGCAAGGTTCACTGACAGGGGTGTCGGGCTTCCAGGTACATATCGGTGCAAGAAAGGTGTACACGCCGGGCGACAAGTGCGACCTGCTGGTGGCCATGAACGCCGCCGCCCTGAAGACGCAATACAAGTTCGCCAAACCCAACGGATGCATCATCATTGACACGGACGCCTTCCAGAAGTCTGACCTGGAGAAAGCAGCCTTTGCCACGGATGACCCCATCAAAGAACTGGGCATCCAGCAAGAACTGATAGCCGCCCCCATCACGAAGATGGTGAAGGATTGCCTAGCCGATACAGGCATGGACAACAAGGCGATGCTGAAGTGCCGCAACATGTTCGTCGTGGGCCTGGTGTGCTGGCTCTTCGACCGCGACCTGACCATCGCCGAGGTGTTCCTCCGCGAGAAGTTCGCCAAGAAACCCGAAGTGGCCGAGGCCAACATCAAGGTGATACACGCCGGATGGGACTACGGACACAACACGCACGCCTCCATCGCCCACTCCACCTGGCGTATTGAGAGCAAAGAGAAGGTGCCCGGACTCTACATGGACATCACGGGAAACAAGGCTACGGCCTATGGCTTCATTGCCGCTGCCGAAAAGGCCGGATTGAAGCTCTTCCTCGGTTCCTACCCCATCACGCCGGCCACGGATGTGCTGCACGAGCTGGCCAAACATAAATCGCTGGGCGTGATGACCGTGCAGTGCGAGGACGAGATTTCGGGCTGCTCCACTGCCATCGGCGCTTCCTTTGCCGGGGCACTGGCCGTGACGTCCACGTCGGGCCCGGGCGTCTGCCTCAAGTCGGAGGCCATGAACCTGGCTGTCATCACGGAGTTGCCCCTCGTCGTGCTGGACGTGCAGCGCGGCGGTCCTTCGACGGGCCTGCCCACCAAGTCCGAGCAGACAGACCTGCTGCAGGCGCTCTTCGGACGCAACGGCGAAAGTCCCATGCCGGTCATCGCCGCCACCTCGCCGACCAATTGCTTTGACGCCGCCTACATGGCCAGCAAGATTGCCTTGGAGCACATGACGCCCGTCGTGCTGCTGACCGATGGCTATGTGGCCAATGGTTCAGGTTCCTGGCGTCTGCCCAAGCTCGCGGAATATCCGGACATCAAGCCGCCCTACGTCACCGAGGCCATGAAGGGACACTATGCCCCCTACCAGCGCAATGCCGAGACCGGTGTGCGTTACTGGGCCGTCCCGGGCCGGGAAGGCTTCACCCACATCCTGGGCGGCCTGGAGAAGGACAGCTGGACGGGCGCCATCTCCACCGATCCGGACAACCATAACCTGATGTGTCGCCTGCGTGCCGAGAAGGTGGCCAAGATTCCCGTGCCCGACGTGCAGGTCTATGGTTGCGCGGACGATGCCGACCTGCTCATTGTGGGCTTCGGCGGCACGTTCGGCCACCTCTATTCGGCCATGGACGAGCTGAACAAGGCGGGGCACAAGGCCGCCCTGGCACACTTCAGCTACATCAATCCCCTGCCCAAGAACACGGCCGAGGTGCTGAAGAAGTATCCCAAGGTCGTAGTGGCCGAGCAGAACCTGGGCCAGTTTGCCGGCTACCTGCGCATGAAGGTGGACGGCTTCGTGCCCTATCAGTATAACGAGGTCAAAGGCCAGCCGTTCGTCGTCAGCGAACTGGTGGACGCCTTCACTAAAATCATCAACCAATAACCCATCAGGAGGACAACATCATGGACAACAACAATACATTCACAGCAAAAGACTTCAAGAAGGGACAGCCCCGCTGGTGTCCCGGATGCGGCGACCACTTCTTCCTCGCCTCCCTGCACAAGGCCATGGCCGAACTGGGCATCGCCCCGTGGCAGACGGCCGTCATCTCCGGCATCGGCTGCTCCAGCCGCCTGCCTTACTACATGAACACCTACGCCATGCAGACCATCCACGGCCGCGCCGCCGCCATCTCGACGGGCGCCAAGGTGGCCAACCCGGCACTGACCGTCTGGCAGATTTCGGGCGACGGAGACGGACTGGCCATCGGCGGCAACCACTTCATCCACGCCGTGCGCCGCAACGTGGACATCAACATGATCCTGCTGAACAACCGCATCTACGGCCTGACCAAGGGACAGTACTCGCCCACGTCGCCCCGCGGATTCGTCAGCAAATCGTCGCCCTACGGCACGGTGGAAGATCCTTTCCACCCCGCCGAACTGTGCTTCGGCGCCCGCGGACGCTTCTTTGCCCGCGCCGTGGCCACGGATGCGCAGGGCACGGTGGACATCCTGAAGGCCGCCGCCCGACACAAGGGCGCCTCGGTGTGCGAGATTCTGCAGAACTGCGTCATCTTCAACAACGGCACGCACGACTCCGTATATAATAAGGAAGGCCGCGCCAAGAATGCCATCTACCTGGAGCACGGCAAGCCCATGCTGTTCGGCGAGAACCACGAATACGGTCTGGCCCAGGAAGGTTTCGGATTGAAGGTGGTCAAGTTGGGCGAAAACGGCGTCACTGAAAAAGATATCCTCATCCACGACGCGCACTGCATGGACAACACCCTGCAGCTGAAGCTGGCCTTGATGGAAGGCCCGGACTTCCCCATCGCCCTGGGCGTCATCCGCGATGTGGACGAGCCGACCTATGACCAGGCCGTGCATGCACAACTTGAGGAGGTCAGCGCCAAGAAGAGCTACCACAACTTCGAGGAACTGCTGCTGACCAACGACACGTGGGAGGTGAAGTAGGCGGAATGCCAGTCTACCCTGGTCTAAACCCTAGTCCGGGGTAGACTGACATCTAGTCTACCCTAGACTAACCGTTAGTCTAACAGCAAATAGATGTTAACGGATTTACCAAATTGTATACATTTGTTAATAAACAACCTTTCATCCCATGCAGCCCAACGCATACGATTACCTCATTGTCGGCGCCGGCCTCTTCGGCGCCGTATTCGCTTATGAAGCCCGCCGCGCCGGACGGCGTTGCCTCGTGGTGGACAAGCGTCCGCACCGGGGGGGCAACCTCTATTGCGAGGACGTGGACGGCATCCACGTCCACAAATTCGGTGCCCATATCTTCCACACGGACAACCGGGAGGTGTGGCAGTACGTCAACCGGTTCGTCGAGTTCAACCGCTACACCAACTCGCCCGTGGCACGGTATGGCGACCGCCTGTACAACCTGCCCTTCAACATGAACACCTTCTATCAGCTTTGGAGAGTGACCACGCCCGCCGAGGCCGCGGCCAAGATAGACGAGCAACGCGCCGAGTATGCCCACATCGCCGAGCCCGCCAACCTGGAGGAGCAGGCCCTGAAGCTCTGCGGACGCGACATCTACGAACGCCTCATCAAGGGATACACCGAGAAGCAATGGGGCCGTGCGGCCACCGAACTGCCCGCCTTCATCATCCGGCGCCTGCCCTTCCGCTTCACCTTCGACAACAACTACTTCAACGATGCCTACCAGGGTATCCCCATCGGCGGCTATAACCCGTTGATAGACGCCCTACTGGAAGGCACGGAAGTCCGCCTGGATACGGACTATTTCCGGCACAAGGCCGAGCTGGACGCCCTGGCCGGGAAGGTGCTCTTCACCGGCTGCATCGACGAGTTCTTCGGCTACTGCCTCGGACGCCTGGAGTATCGCAGCCTCCGCTTCGAAGAGCAGCGGCTGGACACGGACAACTTCCAGGGCAACGCCGTGGTGAACTATACGGAACGCGCCGTGCCCTACACCCGCGTCATCGAGCACAAGCACTTCGAGTTCGGCCGCCAGCCGCACACCGTCATCACCTACGAATATCCCGACACCTTCGCCCCCGGCAAGGAACCTTACTACCCCGTGAACGACGAACGGAACAGCCGCCTCTATGCCAGCTACCGCGAGATGGCCGACATGCACCCCGACGTACTGTTCGGCGGCCGGCTGGGGCAATATACCTATGCCGACATGGATGATACGGTGGCTGCGGCGCTACAGCTTGCGCGGGAGATATTCGGACAATGACTTGTCCGTTCAGTAGAAAAGGAATACCTTTGCAGAAATTAATGCATTAGTTATCAAATATGGACAGCCTTCACATCCTGACACCCGTAAAAGATTCGATAGACCTGACGCTGAATACCATCCGTGCCATCTGCGAGTCGGAAATTACGGTACCACACCAATACACCGTGTACAATGACTTCAGCACCGCCGAGAACACCGCCCGGCTGGAAGAGGCCGCCCGCCAATACGGCTTCCGGCTGGTCAACCTGGCGGATGTGACCGATCACCCCTCGCCCAACTACCTGCTGGTGCTGCAAATGGCCCAGCGGGAAGCCCTTGAGGCAAACGCCGGCCTGCTGATTGTCGAGTCGGACGTGGTGGTAAAACCCGCTACACTGCAAAGCCTTTTCGACGGGGCACGCCAACAGGAGCGGTGTGCCATTGCCGCTGCCGTCACCGTGGACGAGGCGGGCGCCATCAATTATCCCTACCTGCACGCCAAAGGACACGAAGGCACCGTCTACGCCGAACGGAAGCATTGCAGCTTCTGCTGCTCTCTGCTGACGCCGGAATTCCTGCGTGCCTTCGACTTCCACGGGCTGGACGCTTCGAAAAACTGGTTCGACGTCACCATCTCGCACGAGGCACTGAAGGCCGGATTCCGCAACTATGTCTTTGCCAACTTGCCCGTATGGCACCGCCCGCACGGCAGCCGCCCTTGGAAGCAACTGAAGTACAAGAATCCCCTGAAGTATTATTGGTTGAAATACACCAAAGGTCTGGATAAAATCTGACGCACATGGGACTGCTCAATCATCGGACACTGGTGCTCCACCCGGACTACACCGGCCTGGCGGACTTCCTGCAAAGCCTGCCGGAGCGTTTCGCCCGGGGCGAAGGCTCGCTCATCCACAACGGACGTAACCAACTGCGACGCATTGCCTACCAGGGCACGGACTATGTGGTCAAGTCTTTCCGCCGCCCCAACTTCATCAACCGTTTCGTCTACGGCGTCTTCCGCCCCTCCAAGGCCAAACGGTCGTATGATCACGCCAGGATGTTCCAAGCCATCGGCGTCGGTACACCGCAGCCGGTGGGCTACCTGAACATCCGCCGGGGGCTGCTGTTCGACCGCAGCTACTATGTCACCCTGGCCTCCACCTGCCCCTACCGCTACGAGGACCTGTTCCGCCGCCGGTTCGACTACGAAGACGAGGTGTTGCGTGCCGTGGGACATGTGACCGCCATCTTGCACAATCACGGCTATGCCCACAAAGACTATGGACGGGCCAACATCCTCTTCGAGCGGACGCCCCAAGGCATCCGTCTGGACATCGTCGACCTGAACCGCCTGGGCATCGGTCCGCTGGACATGAAGGCCGGCTGCAAGAACCTGGAACGCCTGCCCGCCACCCCCGCCATGCACCGTGTCATCGCCGCGGAGTATGCCCGGGTCCGCGGCTTCGACCCCGAGGCGTGCTACCGCCTGATGGTGGCCTACCGCAGCACCCAGCCGGGCAAGGAACCTCAAGAGATAGAAGCATTACGAAACTTCAACATCCCCAAGCTATGAAAGTCATCGCAGTAGTAGTCACTTACAACCGATTGGAATTGCTGCAGCGCACCGTCGCCTGCCTCCAAGGACAGACCCGCCCGCTGGACGAGATTCTCGTCGTGAACAACGGCAGCACGGACGGCACCGCCGACTGGCTGGCCGCGCAGGACGGGCTCCACATCATCACCCAAGGCAACACGGGAGGCTCCGGCGGCTTCCACACCGGTATCCGCGAGGCCTTCATCCGGGAGGCGGACTGGATCTGGTGCATGGACGATGATGTCTTCCCCCGTCCCGACTGCCTGGAACAACTGTTGCGCCACACGGACGATGTCCCCAACACCGGCATCCTGGCCCCGCGCCGCCTGCTGGAAGGCCGCATCTTCACCAACGACTTCCAGGCACTGAATCTCACCAACCCCTTCGCCTCGATGTACCGGAAGAAACTGAAAGGCCAAGTAGTGAATGCCCCCACGGACATCTGCGGCACGGCCTTCGAGGGTCTCTGCATCAACAAGGAATGCGTGGCAGAGATTGGCCTGCCCAACCGCGACCTCTTCATCTTCTGCGACGATACGGACTACTGCATCCGCGCCGTGCAGGCCCGTTACCGCATCCGCTACATCCCCGACGCCCTGATGGACAAGCACCGCTTCTTCTCGCAGGACACCTGGACCGAGCGGCAGCGCAAGAAGAAGTGGAAACGCTTCTACCAGGTGCGCAACGCCACCTACCTGAACCACCGTTACGGCCGTAACCGGGCCGTCCGCCACCTGCGCGGCTTCAACACCGCGTTGGGCTACATGCTCATCGCCCTGCTGACCGCCCCCTTCACCCAGGCTTATCAATGGAGCGACATCCGGCGGTTCTGGAGAGCCTACCGGGACGGGGTGAGGGAGCGGCTGGGGAAGTATTAGAAAAAACGCCCTCCCGCCCTTGCACGGTTGAGAAATATTCCTACCTTTGCAACCGGGCGCAACGCCCGCAGACAACCTGTTTATTAACCCTCTAAAACCATCGATTATGGCAAAGAACATCCTGAAAGCCTGGCTGGCGGACAACCCCGTCACCACCGACGACAAGACCGACAAGATTTTCCAGCTCGAAAGCGCCCGCACGGCAGACCTGACGTACATCATCGACCGCATGGTGGCCAAGAACCCCGGCGTGCTGCGCGGCACGATGGAGATGATTGTCAAGCTCCACAACGACGTCGTGGCCGAGGAAGTGCTGAACGGCGTCAGCGTCAACACCGGCCTCTTCCGCGCCGTGGCCCAGTTCCGCGGCACCGCCGTGAACGACGCCTGGGACCCCGAGAAAGACTCCGTCTACGTCTCCTTCACCCAAGGCAAGACCCTGCGCGAGAACATCAGCAACACCACCGTCGAAGTGCTGGGCGAGCGGCCCGTCAAATTCTACATCGGCACCACCAGCGACGTCGCCACCAAGGCCACGGACTACAGCGCCACCGCCGGCCGCAACCTCACCGTCTACGGCAAAAATATCCTGCCCGAGGGCGACGACCCCTCTGTCGGCATCACCCTGACCAACACCGAGACCCAGGCCGTGACCAAGCTGACGGACGACATGATTGCCATCGCCGAACCCTCGCGCCTCGTCATCCTCATCCCCGCCGACCTGGACGACGGCGAGTACACCCTGACCGTCACCACCCAGTACAAGGGCAGCAGCACAGACTATCTGAAAACGCCCCGCAGCACCTCGCAGACCATCTACGTCGGCGGCGCGCCCCAAACGCCCGGCACCGGAGGCGGCGGAGAGGAAGAAGGCGAAGAAGGCACATATGGACAAATATTAACATATTGAAACACTTTCAGATTTTCATTAACATCTATTCGCTGTTAGACTAACAGTTAATCTAGGGTAGACTAACGTTTAGACTAAGGCAGACTAACAAAAAGTCCACCTTGGAGGGGCTTTCCCGCCAGGGTGGACTTGTTTTTTGTCCGGAAAAAAAATTTATGACATACTGCAAGCCATTAAAAACAAAAACCCGTCCTTGTCGGACGGGTATCTCCTTGACTTGGTTACGTGTGTCAACCACAGAGGCTTTACCAAGCATTACGCCGCAAAGATAAAGCTTTGTATTCAAAGTACCAAATGTGACTTTTCTTATGTAAAAGACATGTACGGACTAATCAGCCGATTCCTCTCCTGGATAAATCCAGCCATCATGCCTTCCCTGCAAGAAATCGACAAGGTGCAGCGGACGATATCGAAAGAGGAGAAGAAGCAGATTTCCTCCTGATGCCGCCCGCCGCCTCCCCCGCGGGAGAAATCGGAAAAAACCGACAAGATTCTACGCCCGTCCACGGAAAGTCGCATTTATTTTCGTACCTTTGCCGCCAATCAATCAACCCAGCAAGAACAATCATGAAAGCATTGCGCCACATGGACAAAATCTACGTGTTCTCCCCCGCCCGGAAGACCACCGGCGGCATCGAACTGCTGCACCAGCTGGTAGACTACCTGAGGAGGAGGGGGAAGGAAGCCTACATTTATTACTACGAGGAGCCCGGGGCGCCCGTCCCCAAGGAATACGCCCCGTATGACATCGCCACCACCCTCCATGTTGAGGATTCCCCCCGCCATGTCATCGTCCTGCCCGAAATATGCTTCTACCTCAGCAAGAATTACCAACAGGTACAGACAGTCTTGTGGTGGCTGAGCGTGGACAACTATTATTACATGGAAAAGAGGCATATCCCCTTGTCCGAAATATTCTCCTTTTCCACGGTCTATGGCTGGAAGCAAGTCTGGCATCGTTTCGCCGGACTATTCCTCTTGCAATGGAGGTTCAAGGCGGACTTCTCCATCCGGAAGACCATCCGAAAAGAATATACCCACGCCTACCAATCGGAATATGCCCGTCTCCATTTGGCCAAGCGTGGAGTCACCAACCTGCATCCGCTCAAAGACTATATCAATACAGACTTCACTGCGAACAACTCCGCGCAAGAAAGGAGACCTGTCATCCTCTACAATCCCAAGAAAGGCATCGAGTTCACCCGCAAACTCATTGAAGCAGCCTCCGACCTGACATTCATTCCCTTGGAACACCTATCAAGGGAAGAACTGCAGCAGCTCTTCGCCACCAGTATGCTCTACATCGACTTCGGCAGCCACCCCGGCATGGACCGCCTGCCACGGGAGGCCGCAGCCAACGGATGCTGCATTCTGACCGGCAAGCGGGGAGCAGCGGCCAATGACGTGGACATACCCATCGAAGCCGCCTACAAGCTGGACGAAAAGACCACCCCTATCCAGGACATCATCAACCGGATGAGGGACCTTCTTGCCCACTATGACACGCATTATCCACATTTTGAGGCCTACCGGCAGATGATTGGGAAGCAAGAAAAAGAGTTCCATCTGCAAATAGAAGCACTTTTCCTGTCGGAAGCGGACTAAACCCTCAACGTTATGGAAAATATCCCAGTAAGCGTCATCGTCCCCAACTACAACTACGCCCGCTACCTGCCCCGGCGCATCGAGTCCATCCTGAACCAAACGTTCCGCGACTTCGAGCTCATCCTGCTGGACGACGCCTCGACGGACGGCAGCGCCGCCCTCTTAGAAACGTACCGGACGGACCCGCGCGTCACCCACCTCGTCGTCAACGAGGCGAACACCGGCAGCCCCTTCCGCCAATGGATGAAAGGCATCCTCCTGGCCCGGGGCAAATATGTCTGGGTGGCCGAGGCCGACGACCTGGCCGAGCCGGACTTCCTCGAGACCTGCGTCCGCCTGGCCGAGGCATATCCCGACACCGCCCTCTGCTACGCCGGCTCCCTGCTGATAGACGAGCAGGGCAACGTGCAGCAGGGCCGGGACATCAACCACTGGGGCCGCCGGGCTCGGAAGGAATACACCCACTTCCCGGGACCGGCATTCGCCGAGCACAACCTCTATTGGAAGAACTACACGGTCAACGCCAGCGGCATCCTGTTCCGCCGCGAATATGCCGTCCGCCTCGCCCACTCCGACTTCCTAGAGATGCGCTACTGCGGAGACTGGCTGTTCTGGTTCCAGATGGCCATGCAGGGCAGCGTGGTGGAGGTCTACAAGAACCTGAACTACTTCCGCCAGCACGCCCAAAAGGCGACGCTGCGCTCCCACCGCTCCGGCCAGGGCATCGCCGAGGACATCCGGGTGCTGCACTACATGGAGACCTGCCTGCCCGCCCTGGGCACCTGCAAGAAACGCCTGCGCCACGGGATGATTTACCGGAAAATCAAACGCCAGCACCTCGACCCGCAGAGCGAACAAGCCTTGCACAGGCAACTGCGCACGCTCCTCCACTCCACCCCGGCGGACTACCGGTTGGAACGCTGGAGCCAGGTGCTGCGGCTGATAATCCCCACATTACCGACAAGAAAAAGAGATAGATTGAAATAACAATAACATAAATACCAAACGATTATGACTCCCAAGATCATTCACTTATGCTGGTTCAGCGATGACCCCTTCCCCGTAGAAATCAAGATTTGCCTGGAAAGTTGGAAACGTGTACTTCCCGATTTCAAGGTGCGCCGGTGGACCATGGAGGATGCCCGTGCCATCGGTTGCCGGTATATCAATGAAGCATTGGATGCCCGCAAGTGGGCCTTCGCCGCCGACGTGGTCCGCTTCTATTCCGTCTGGAAGGAAGGAGGCGTCTACATGGACAGCGACATGTTCGTGAAAAAACGCTTCGACCACTTCATGCCCGAACACGGCTTTGTATCCTTCCACGAGCATATCTGCACGACGGTGAAGCTCCAGGCGGCCTTCTTCATGGGCGAAAAAGGCAACCAATTCTGCAAGGAAGTCTTCGACTACTACAACTCCCGCCCCTTCAAGTTACCCGACGGATCGTATGACCTGAAGATATCGCCGGACGTCATGGTGGAAATCGCACGTCAGAAAGGCTATCGGAACGAGGACGTGAAGCAGCACCTGGCAGACGATGTCGTCATCTACCCCGGCTACTTCGTGACGCCCTGCAACAAGAACACCATCAAGCATCCCGATGCCTTCGCCAAGCACAAAGTCTACGGCAGCTGGAAGCACCACAAGCTGGGACGGAGGTTCGAACGCTTCATGAAGCATATCGTCCTCCTGGTGCGCTTCACGCTCCTCCATCGATAGACGGCAACAGACCAAACAAAAAACCCGTCCTCACCGGACGGGTATCCCTTGGTTTGTAATGCCATTATCATATTCCCAGTTTTTCTATCTCTTCCACGCTCAACTGCGTGCATTGGGCAATGGTCTCCGTCGACAGTCCCAGTTGCTTCATGCGCCGGGCCGTATCCAAGGCTTTTTCTTTCATCCCTTCCGCACGACCTTCCGCACGGCCTTCCGCACGACCCTCCGCACGGCCTTCCGCACGGCCTTCAATCCAGCCGGACTTGATGACGCTGCGCTGGTAACGCTGAGCCTCCATGTCGCGGATGTAGGCTCTCTTCTCGTCAGGAGGAAGCGCATCTACCCGGAGCCGCTCGCGAGCTTCGGGAAGCCCCTTGGCCGTGGCGGTCCGCTCTATGACTCCCGTCTTGAGAAATTCGATCCACTCATCAAGGGGGGTCTTGGCCACCTTGTCGAAATCGTTTACGCGGAGCACATAGTATTCCGGGAAGATATCGCCCGCATTCTTGCCCACGAACAACTCGCGCTGGCGGACGGACAATTGCAGGACATCCTCCGTGTCGTGCAGGCCGCGGAACTCCGTCTTGCCGTGGTAGACGTAGTCCTTGCCCTGTCCCAGTTCGAAATAGACGATGTTGATGGAGTAGAGCTTGCGCACCTTGTCGTAGTCATCGCCCAGGTTGATGTACTCCGAGATGGTCTTGGACACCCCGTAGAGCATCCGGTGGAAGTAGTCCAGCTCGTGATTGTTCTGCACCTCGATGATGAGCAGGCGGCCCAGGCTGTCCTCGACCAGCATGTCGGCGCGGTTGAACTTGTCGGTCGCGTTCTCCTGGTTGCCTTCGCTCTCCAGGAAACGGACAATGCGCAGGTCCTCGCCCAACAGGGTGGAGAGGAAACCTTCCAGCACGACGTAATTGCTCTTGTCGCGCAGCAGGCGTTTCATCGCCCAGTCGAATCGGATCAGGTTCTCTTTCATACTTTCATTGCCTTTTCGTTAATCTCTGCAAAGTTAAGGATTATGGGGGAAAGGACACAACCTTGCGGCGTGAAAAAACATTCAGCACTTCCCCGCCTCCAGATATTCCGCCAGGATATGCCCGTAATAAGTTTCTTTTCCGTCAGGCGTTGTCCGATGCAACGGTATCTTGTAAGTCAGCTTATGGAAATCATAGTCGCGGCAAAAATGTTCCCATTCCTCGGGCCGGTATTCGTCGTTCAGGCATTTGCCCAAAGGTCCCATGGCTGACAGGGGCACCTCTTCTATCATCCGGTGCACTGCCGGTATATATTTGCGGGCCAAAGCGAAAGCATAATCCAGCAACAAGTAGACTATCAACTTGTCATGCCGTAGCCAATAACGGATATGGAAATCGGCCATAAACGCCGGCAACAGGTTATCCTTCCCGCAAGCCCAGAAGAAGCTGACCCAACCCCCGCGGGAGATGTTGTGGTAAATGGGCTTGTGGTGGCAGCTCCAAAACGTCTCTGTCGGACGTATGAACTCGTCCAACGGCCTGGACGGTATCAACACGGTGGCATCCATCCAGATTCCTCCATACCGGGCCAGCAGGGAAACGCGCAGGATATCCGAAAAATGAGTCAGGTCTATGAGTCCCCGGCGTTGTTTTTCCATGATCTCGGGCGGGAAAGTGACATACTCCGAGAAGTTCTCTGCCGTAATCAGTCTGACCGGATGGGCACAAGCGTATCTCCGTATGGAACGAAGGCAAGCCTTGGCAATGTCCGGCATGGCCTCTTCACCCTGCCACCAGCAGACCCATATCGGGGACTCTGCCCCAATGCTGCCGCAAGCCTCATGGTTACGGTTGGCATACTGTCTGACCAGTTCCTTGGCTCCGGATCTGTACAGAAGGAACCACACGATGTATCGCTGCTTGAAGTAAGAAAAGAATTTCTCCACACGCTTGAAGAACCTTTTGGTCTTTGACATCTTTCTCATTTTAGGAATATGAATATTGCTTGATCTTTGATGCCTGCAAAGGTATGGATTATAGGATAAAAACACTACCTTTGCGCCGAAAAATATCCGTCAACCTTTCTTATACATAAAAAATTATGAGCGACAGCCTACTCTATAAACTGCACAGCGGCAAGCCGAACAAGCTGCTCAACTTCCTGGGCAACTTCCTCGGCCTGCTCGTCCCCGACGCATGGTATCGCGCCCGACGCGAGCGGAAGCTGCGGGCCGCACAGTCGCGCCCGGACTACGACTACATGTTGCAACGCGTGGCGTATTATAACCGCGTGGATACCCCCTGGCAAGTCTATCCACAGGATTCTATCCGCCGGGAGCGCAGTTGGCTCTACTACACGGGGGCCTTGGACGGCTTCCGGCCGAAGACGTTCCACACGGCCTATTACTTCGACCAACATGATGTCACCCGCTGGTTCCCGCCCCGTCTGCGCTGGAACTTCTGTCCGGGCGACGTCTACTTCACCCCCGATGCGCCCACCGTTGTAAAGAGTCGCTTACTCACGGCGGACAACCACAACTCGGTGGTGCTGAAGCTGGACAAACTGCGCCACTTCATGTTCGTGCACGACACAAAGCCTTTCCGCGAGAAGAAGGACTGCGCCATCTTCCGGGGCAAAATCCGCCAGAGCCGCCTGCGCAGCCGCTTCCTGGAGATGTTCTTCGGCCACCCGTTGTGCGACTGCGGCGTGGTGGGCCGCAACGAAGGTTGCCCGGACGAGTGGATGACACCCAAGAAGACCATTCGTGAGCACTTGGACTACAAATTCATCATTGCCCTGGAAGGCAACGACGTGGCTTCCAACTTGAAATGGGTGATGTCATCCAACTCGCTGGCCGTGATGACCCGCCCCACCTGTGAGACGTGGTTCATGGAGGGGACGCTCCGTCCCGGTTACCACTATGTGGAGGTGCGCGAGGACTTCTCAGACTTCGAGGAGAAGATTCGCTACTACATCGCCCACCCGGAGGAGGCGGAGGAGATTATCCGCCACGCCCACGAATATGTCGACCAGTTCCGCGACACGGAACGCGAGGAACTGCTCCAACTGATGGTCCTGAAACGGTATTTCGAGACCAGCGGACAACTTTAACCTCCGATTCATCATGCTGTTCAACTCCATCGAATTTCTGATTTACCTGCCGATAGTGTTCCTGCTCTATTGGTTCGTGTTCAAGCCTCTGCGGGCACAAAACCTTTTTGTCGTAGTGGCAAGTTATGTATTCTATGGCTGGTGGGACTGGCGCTTCCTGCTGCTGATGGGATTCACCACCTTGTGCAGTTATTGGAGCGGCCTGTTGCTGGAACACTATGAGGGACGCCGCCGGGCACAGAAGTGGGTCAGCGCCGGGAATATCACCCTGAACCTGCTCATCCTCTGCATCTTCAAGTACTTCAACTTCTTCGGCGAGAATCTGGCTGTCCTGTGCCGCGCTGTGGGTTGGGAGGTGGACTGGGTGACACTGGACATCCTGCTGCCCGTAGGCATCAGCTTCTATACCTTCCAGGCACTGAGCTACACGATAGACGTCTACCAACACAAGGTGAAACCCGTGCGCGATGTGGTAGCCTTCTTCGCCTTCATCAGTTTCTTTCCCCAGCTGGTGGCCGGCCCCATCGAGCGTGCCACCAACCTGCTGCCCCAATTCTTGGCGAAAAGGCACTTCGACTATGCCCAGGCCGTGGACGGCATGCGGCAAATCCTGTGGGGACTGTTCAAGAAGATGGTCGTGGCGGACAATTGTGCCACGGTGGTAAATACCATCTTTGCCGACTACCAGGTGATGAGCGGCCCGCAGCTGCTGATGGGCGCGCTGTTCTTCACCTTCCAGATCTACGGCGACTTCTCCGGCTATTCGGACATTGCCATCGGCACGGCACGGTTATTCGGCATCCGGCTGATGCGCAACTTCAACTACCCCTACTTCTCACGGGACATTGCCGAGTTCTGGCGACGGTGGCACATCTCGCTCACCACCTGGTTCCGCGACTATATTTACTTCCCGTTGGGCGGCAGCCGGTGCAGCAAGCTGAAGACCATGCGCAACACGTTGGTCATCTTCCTGGTCAGCGGCTTCTGGCACGGTGCCAACTGGACCTTCATCTGCTGGGGTGCCTACCACGCTCTGCTGTTCCTGCCGCTCCTGGTCTTCGGTAAGAACCGGAAGCACACGGATGTCGTAGCGCAAGGCCGCCTGTTCCCCTCGTTGCGCGAGTTGGTGCAGATGCTGACAACATTCATCCTCGCAATGGTGGGCTGGGTGATTTTCCGGGCGGAAAATATCGGACAGGCGTGGGACTACATCGTACGTATGGTCACACAATTCCAGTTCGCCCTGCCCGCCCATGACAAGGACCCGCTCATCTACATCGGCATCCTGCTGGTGGTGGAATGGCTGATGCGCACCAAGCAGTTCGGTCTCCAGTTCGAAGAGCGTGGCATCCTGCGCCACCGTGCCGTGCGCTGGGCATTATACTACGCGATATTCATCACGACATTCCTCCTGGCCGGACAACAGGCCGAGTTCATTTACTTCCAATTCTAAAAGACTATGAACAGATTTCTGAAATACGTTGCCGCCTTCTCCGCATCACTACTCCTGCTGGCCGCCGGCATGGAGTATATGTTGCGGCAAGTGCCCAATCCGTTGCGTTTCAAGCAAAACCTGCTGGAACAGCACAAGACGGAGATGCGCACGATGATTATCGGAAGTTCGGTTGCAAACTGTGGCATCGACCCCGCCTGCTACGCGGACAGTACTTATAATCTGGCCATCTCCGGCGAATGGATGCGGTTCAACCAGGCCTTGTTCGAGAAATACGCGGACAGCCTTCCACAGCTGAAAGGCCTCATCTGGGGACTCTGTTTCCATGCCCTGTGGATGGACGATGCCGCCGATGTGGACGAAAGCAGCCTCATCAACCATAAGATCTATATGGGCATCTGCCGCGAGGACGATTATTTCCATCACTTGGAACTGCCCTATTTGGGTGCACTGTCCATGCGGAAATGGTCCAAATACTACATCCGCCACAAGTCTACCATCACTTGCGATTCCCTAGGACTGGACCACGGCTACGACTTGGCTTTGAAAGAGAAAAGCTGGCTGGAGGAAATTCCGGAGATGGTGCGTGGCCAGCACAAGGCGATGCTGGCCGACAAGGACAGCACCCTCTACCGCGCCAATGTCCGCCGCCTGCACGAAGTGGCCCGTCTGTGTCACGAGCGGGGCATCCGGCTACACTTGGTCATGCCGCCCGTCCATCCGGAGTATGTCCGCCTGGCCGACCGTCGGCAATGGGAAATGATACGCACGGCAGCAGAAGGCGTTGTCCGGCAATGGGACAACGTGACGTGGCATGACTACCTCTCTGACCCACGCTTCACGGACGAAGACTTCTATGATGGCAACCATCTGAGTTCGGACCACGGTGCTGTCAAATTCACCCGGATACTGCGTCAGGACCTGCAGCAAGCCCGGCCGTGAGTAGCGCGATACCGACGAGCACAAGCAACGGTACCGACGAACACGAGCGGCAGTACCGACGCATACGAGCCACAATACACCCGTATTGCTCAGGTTGAACCACTCCCCATGCCCAACTTATCGTTTTTTTCATTAACTTTGTCCCCAAATGCCGACTTGAGATTATGAACGAAATACTGGAAAACAATGGACTGTTGCCGCTGGACGAGGCAAACGACACCACTGACACCAACGTCCCCCCCGTGGACTACACCGAAGAAAACATCCGCCACCTGGACGACATGGAGCACATCCGTGTCCGCTCCGGCATGTACATCGGCCGCCTGGGCGACGGAAGCCAAAGCGATGACGGCATCTATGTACTGCTGAAAGAGACGCTGGACAACTCAATAGACGAGTTCAAGATGGGCGCAGGCAAGAAAATTGAAGTGACCATCGAAGACAATCGACGCGTCAGCGTGCGCGACTATGGCCGCGGCATCCCCCAGGGCAAGCTGGTGGAGGCCGTGAGCAAGCTGAACACGGGCGGCAAATACGACTCGAAGGCGTTCAAAAAGAGCGTAGGCCTCAACGGCGTGGGCATCAAGGCAGTGAACGCGCTGAGCAGCCGCTTCGAGGTGCGCAGCTACCGCGACGGCAAGGTGCGTGCCGTGGTATTCGAACGTGGCATCTTGCAGAGCGACATCACCGAGGACTCCACGGAAGAGACGGGCACTTTCATCTACTTCGAGCCGGATGACACGCTGTTCACCGGGTTCACTTTCCAGAACCAGTTTGTAGAGAACCTGTTGCGCAACTATACTTACCTCAACACGGGCCTGACCTTCATCTACAACGGCCAGCGCATCCTCTCACGCCACGGCCTGGAAGACCTGCTGAAGGACAACATGACCAGCGAGGGCCTCTATGACATCATCCACTTGAAAGGCGAGGACATTGAGATTGCCTTCACCCACACCAACCAATACGGCGAGGAATACTACTCCTTCGTCAACGGACAGCACACCACTCAGGGTGGCACCCACCAATCGGCTCTGAAGGAGCATCTGGCCCGCACCATCAAGGAGTTCTACCAGAAGAACTTCGACTTCGCCGACATCCGCAACGGACTGGTGGCCGCCATCGCCATCAATGTGGAGGAGCCGATGTTCGAAAGCCAGACCAAGACCAAGCTGGGCAGCAACAACATGTGGCCTGCTGTACCCCAAGAGGACAAGCCCGCAGGCCCCACCATCAACAAGTACGTGGGCGACTTCGTCAAGACCGAGGTGGACAACTACCTGCACAAGAATCCGCTGGTGGCCGAAGTGATGCTCCAGAAGATACAGGATTCGGAGAAGGAGCGCAAGGCCATCGCCGGCGTCACCAAGCTGGCCCGCGAACGTGCCAAGAAGGCCAACCTGCACAACCGCAAGCTGCGCGACTGCCGCTATCACCTGAGCGACGGCAAGGGTCGGGAACAAGAAGCGGAATCATGCATCTTCATCACCGAGGGAGACTCCGCCAGCGGCTCCATCACCAAGAGCCGGGATGTCAACACACAGGCCGTCTTCAGCCTCCGCGGCAAGCCGCTGAACAGCTACGGACTGACCAAGAAGGTGGTGTACGAAAACGAGGAATTCAACCTCCTCCAAGCAGCCCTCAACATCGAGGACGGCATGGAGGGGCTGCGCTACAACAAGGTCATCGTGGCCACCGATGCCGATGTGGACGGCATGCACATCCGCCTGCTGATGATCACCTTCTTCCTCCAGTTCTTCCCCGACCTCATCAAGAAGGGACACGTCTACATCCTGCAAACGCCGCTGTTCCGCGTGCGCAACAAGAAGAAGACTACCTACTGCTACTCCGAAGAAGAGCGTCTGCGCGCCATCCAGGAACTGGGACCGAATCCGGAAATCACCCGCTTCAAGGGCTTGGGAGAAATCTCGCCCGATGAGTTCCGCCACTTCATCGGCAAGGACATGCGCCTGGAGCCCGTCAGCCTCCGCAAGACCGACCTCGTGAAGGAAATGCTGGAATTCTACATGGGCAAGAACACAATGGAACGCCAGAACTTCATCATCCAAAACCTGGTGATTGAAGAAGACTTGGTGGAGGAGGAATAACAAAAATAAACACACTTCTCTGCCCAGTCTCAAAAATATCCCTTACCTTTGCTTTTCCTTAATACAACATAAGACCCATGGGTAAGTGGATAGAACAACAGAACCAACAAAAGGAAACCAAGGAGAAGGACAAGACCCGGCGGGAGAAACTGGCGGGTTTCTTCTTCGACTTGGCAAAGTTGTGCTTCGCAGGACTGGTGATAGGAGGCGTCACACCGCTGATTACACAAATCCCCCAGCATATCAATTGGCTGACGATAGCAAGCGGCATCTTCATGACTTATTTATGTGCCTTTACGGCTAACAAAATACTAAAGTAAACAGACTTATGGATACATTAAGCGCAATCTTCATCATAGGCATCATCGTAGTGGGCGGATTCAACCTATGGCTGTATAGCAAATCCGGCAAGAAATGGTTGAAAGGTTTATAATACGTCTATGACCCGCGCCATATTCCCCGGCACGTTCGACCCCTTCACCGTCGGACATGCCTCCATCGTCAGCCGCGCGCTGACGTTCATCGACGAGATTATCATCGCCATCGGCATCAACGAGAACAAGCATACGCACTTCCCGCTGGAGCAACGCCTGCGCATGATCCGTGACTATTACCGCGACAATCCGCGCATCTCGGTCGAGACTTACGACTGTCTCACCACCGACTTCGCCCTTCGGGCCGGTGCCAACCTCATCGTCCGCGGCATCCGCACGGTGAAGGACTTCGAGTACGAGGAAACCATTGCCGACATCAACCGCAAACTGACGGGCATCGAGACCATCTTGCTCTTCACCGAGCCGGAACTGACGTGCGTCAGCTCCACCATCGTCCGCGAACTGTTGTCGTTCGGAAAGGACATCAGCCAGTTCGTGCCCGAAGGAATGAACCTAAACGAATAAAACCCATATCAGTATGAAGAATAAGACAATGAAGAGAATAACCACCCTCTGCCTGTTGCTTGCCGTCACCGTTCTTCCGGCCGTGGCCCAAAGCAACATGCCCCTGCGCAAGCTCCAGATGGCTGAGTTCGCCATCAGCCGCCTCTACGTGGACACAGTGAATGAGGACAAGCTGGTGGAAAGCGCCATCATCGAGATGCTGGCCCAGCTGGATCCCCACTCCACCTACAACAACGCCGAAGAGGTAAAGGCCATGAACGAGCCGCTGCAAGGCAACTTCGAAGGCATCGGCATCCAGTTCCAGATGATAGAAGACACGTTGCTGGTCATCCAACCCGTCAGCGGAGGCCCCTCGGAAAAGGTAGGCATCCTGGCCGGCGACCGCATCACGGCCGTCAATGACACCGCCATCGCGGGCGTCAAGATGGGCACGGACGAAATCATGAGCCGCCTGCGCGGCCCCAAAGGCTCGAAAGTGAACCTCACCATCGTGCGCCGCGGCGTCCCCGACCCGCTGCTCTTCACCGTCAAGCGCGACAAGATTCCCATCCACAGCCTCGATGCCGCTTACATCATCCAGCCGGGCATCGGCTACATACGCATCAACCGCTTTGCCGCCACCACGGGCGAAGAATTTATCCGGGCCCTCGCGAAGCTGCAAGCACAAGGCATGAAAGACCTCATACTGGACCTGCAGGGCAACGGCGGAGGTTACCTGAACGCCGCCATTGACCTGGCCAACCAATTCCTGGGACAACAGGAACTGATAGTCTACACCGAGGGCCGCGCCGAACGCCGCCGCGACTTCCTGGCACAAGGCAACGGCCTCCTGCGCACGGGCCGGCTTGTCGTTTTGGTTGATGAATACTCCGCCTCGGCCAGTGAAATCGTGACGGGCGCCATCCAGGATTGGGACCGCGGCGTAGTGGTGGGACGCCGAACCTTCGGCAAGGGTTTGGTGCAACGCCCCCTCGACCTGCCGGACGGCTCGATGATACGCCTCACCGTGGCCCGTTACTATACGCCCGCAGGCCGCTGCATCCAGAAGCCCTACGACACCTCGGCCAAGAACGGCGAAGACATGCTGGAACAATACCACCGCGACCTGCTGGACCGCTTCAACCATGGCGAGCTGATGCACGCGGACAGCATCCACTTCCCCGATTCGCTGAAGCACAGTACCCTGCGCCTGCATCGTACCGTCTATGGCGGCGGAGGAATCATGCCCGACTTCTTCGTCCCCATCGACACCACCCTCTATACGGATTACCACCGCGATCTCGTGGCCAAGGGAGTCATCATCCGCAGCACTACGGGCTATATCGAACAGCACCGGCAAGAACTGAAGAAAAAATACAGGGACTTCAAAGCCTTCAACAAGAAGTTCGAGATAGACGATGCCTTCATGGCCGATGTCCGCGCCCTGGCCGACAAGGAAAAAGTGGAGTTTGACGAAGCGGAATACAACCGCTCCCTCCCCCTGATACGGACGCAGCTGAAGGCCCTCATCGCCCGCGACCTGTGGGACATGAGCGAATACTTCCAAGTGATGAACACCACCGACCGCACCGTCCGGCAGGCCCTCAAGGTGCTGAACGAAGGTGCCTACGAACGGCTGATGACCCGGCCTGTGCTCCGGCCGCTCCCGGCAGAGTGAGGAATGCCCCCTGACAATACACAGAAAGGGCGCGGATTCATCCCCACGCCCTTTCTTTTTTCTTCAAAGCCGATAGGCATCAGCGTTTCTCGTCACCACCGATAGCATTCCACACCAATGCACTCACCGCCGAGCCTACAAACGGAGCCACGATGAAGAGCCACAATTGTGACAAGGCTTTGCCACCCTCGAACAAGGCCGGCCCGATACTACGCGCCGGATTGACCGACGTTCCCGTGATGGGGATGCAAACGATGTGTACCAATACCAGTGTCAGACCGATGGCCAGTCCGGCCAAGTTGCCCGCTCCCTTCTTGCTGTCCGTAGCACCCAGCACCACCAGAACAAAAATGAATGTGAACACGGCCTCGGCCAGGAAAGCCTGAATCAACATACCGTCGGCATACGAATTACTGCCCGTCTCTGTCGGACCACCATTTGCACCCGTAGATACCAACACCCACAAGATGGCCGACCCGATAATAGCGCCTATCACCTGGAACAGCATGTACATGCCCGCATCCTTACCGCTCATACGCCCGGACATCCAAACGCCCAAGGTAATGGCGGGATTGATGTGGCAACCCGATATGCCACCGATGGTATAGGCCATGGCCACCACGGACAAGCCGAAAGCCAACGCCACTCCCAATGTTCCGACACCTGCACTCACCGCGCCAGCGGCATGACCTGCAAAGACGGCACTGCCGCAACCCATCAATACGAGGACCATGGTCCCCACCATTTCTGCCAAATACTTTTTCATAAGCCTGATGATTTAAAAAGATTATCCGCACTTATGATAACAAATATACAGGAATGATGGTTCGCAAAACCATATATTTTCAGCAAACTCCCCCCGATCAACGGACCGGCTGTTGTGCGATGGCAAACAAGGGCCGCGCAAACCACCTCTTGAACATCCACGTCACCGCCCAATAAAGGACGAAGGCGGAGAAAAATCCGGCAATGGCATCAATGAGGTAATGTGCCTGGATATACACCGTCGCACCACACAATAACAGGTAGAACGGCAACAGACACACAAACAACCGTCTACTGCCCCGCCAGGCCATAATCATCAGGATGGTGGAGATACCCACGTGCGAACTGGGAAAGGCCGCCGTGGGACGCTCACCCACCTGCTGCGAACTCTCCACCAGGCTGTAGAAGAAGCCGTGCTCGTAGCCGGGACCGGGCAACAACTCCTGGTGATGATTGAAGTAGTCGCCGATGGCAGGGAAAATGCCTTGCGCCACATTATCCACCCCAATGGCGGGGAAATAGAACTGGGGACCGGCAACGGGCAAGAAGATATAAATCAGATAATAAATGAAAAACGAGGTGATGATGACAAAGGAAATCTTCTCCAGCAGGTCATAGCGATAAATGAAGTACCACAGCACGACGATGAGCATCATCGGATAATAGAAGAAGTAACCCAGATTGAGCGGTTCGCTGACCCACATCTGCGGCAGGCATTGGCTGAACCAGATGGCCGGCTGTCCGCCAAACAGGCTTTGCTCCGCCGCGGCAAAGATATGGTCCAGATTGGGGAAGAGCCGGTTGAACTCGTACGTGTCCGGATACCAGTAGGACAACAGCGACATCTGCACCACCACCCGCACGAAGGCGGCAAACTTGCACGGAGCCAGCCGATAGAGATACATCAGCACGAAGGTAACGGCTGCAATGAGCGCACGGTCCCACAACATCGCGGCCGGATGGTCCATCCGCTCATGGAGGAGGACAATCAGCAACGATGTCAGCAGGTTGTATATCAGTGATATCTTCTCTATCGCGAACAACCCCTTGTGGGTCTCCACACGCTTGAATATGTCTATAACCATCCGTTTTCTTTATACCACGCCACAGCCAGGCGCACGCCCCGATCCAGGTCATAAGCGGGGGCATAACCCAGCTCACGGACCGCGGGGCCGATGTCGCACCGCCAGTTGCGCTGTTTCATAATATGATACTTGTCACGGTTGAGCGTGCTGGTCTTCTTCCGGCGCTTCGCCCACCATTCAGCGCACAAAGATACGGTTTTTAACGCAAACAAAGGAAATTTCAGCCGGATAACCCACGGATTTCCCATTTCGCGGATCAGGAGGTCGGAGAAGGTGCGGCTGCTATACACCTGTCCGTCAGACAGAAAATAGGCACGCCGCGTCACCCCCTTTTCGATGGCCAGGAAGACCGCCTGCACCACATCGGCCACATAGACAAAGGTCAGGTCCTGACGGCGGAAGCCGGCGGCCACGTCCACGTGCTGCTTGATGCTCTGCGCCATCACGTAGTAGTCGCGCTCGCGCGGCCCGTAGACCCCCGTGGGGCGGAAAATGACGTAAGGGAATCCGTCCAGTCCCTGCAGGTATTGCTCGGTCTTCAGCTTGCTGCGCCCGTAAGCTGTGTTGGGACAAGGCGTGTCGCTCTCCAGGATGGGTTGGTAGTCCTGCTCGTGCACGGGGCCAAAGACACTGAGTGTGCTGATGAAGATGAACTGCCGGGGCACAAGGTCCAGCTCGCGCAGGGCATCAATGAAGTCGCACGTCTGCCGGTGGTTCATGCGTTCGAAATCCGCCGGGTCAATACACTTGGTGACGCCCGCACAGTGAACGATATAGTCAAAGCGTCCGTGCGCAGCGAGTTGGTGTCGCAAGACATCGGGCTTGCCAAAGTCCAGCTCCAGGAAACGGATACGCGGGTCTTGCAGGTAGGCGCGGCTGCTCGTGGCACGGACACCTGCCCAGGTATCAAAGCCGCGGCGCACGGCCTCCTCTACAAGGAAACTGCCGATGAAGCCGCTGGCGCCGGTGATGAGAATACGAAGGTTTGCTGTCATATAAATAGGAATTTAATTCTTTAGACGCGGATTTTGCGGATTAAGCGGATTTTATTTTTTCTTTTAAATACGGACGACCAATCAAGGCGAAGCCTTCTTTAAGATCCGCTCAATCCGCAAAATCCGCGTCTAAAAAATACCCCAATAAATTATCATTTAATAGGTTCTACGTGAATACTGATATACGTCCCTTTGCCGAACTCCGCACGCAGTCGTTGCTCAATGACGGTCGCCCGGCGATGTGCCTCCTCCAGCGTGAGCTTGCCGTCCATGCGGACATGCAGGTCGATGGAACGGTTGTTGCCGATGCGGCGTGTGCGCAAATGGTGCGGTGCGGTAACGCCGGGATAGGACAAGACAATCTCGTTGATACGGTTCTCCTCCTCAGCGGGCAGGGACTTCTCCAGCAGTTCGTTCATCGAAGGCACCAGCAGCTTGACGGATACCTTCAGGATGAAGAAGCTCACGATGACCGCCGCAATAGGATCCAGGACCCGCCACTCGTCGCCCAGCAGGATGGCACCGCCAATGCCCGCCATCGTGCCGATGGACGAGAAGGCATCACTGCGATGATGCCAGGCATTGGCCACGACAGCCTGCGAGTTCAGCTTGCGACCCCTGAGGGCGGTATATTGATAGAGTGCCTCCTTGGACACTACGGAAATGAGGGCGGCCCACAAGGCAAGCATCCCCGGCTCGGGCAGGACATTCCCCTGCACAACCTGCCAGATGGACTGCACGCCGTTCCACAAGATACCCAGCCCCACCACGAAGAGGCAGATACCGATAATGGCCGTGGCCAGCGTCTCGTACTTGCCATGCCCGTAATCGTGTCCTTCATCCTCCGGCTTGGACGAGATACGCACAAAAACCAACACGATGATGTCCGTCACAAAGTCCGACAACGAATGCACGGCATCGGCCAACATCGCCGCACTATGTCCCACGATGCCGGCAAAGAACTTGAAGAGCAGCAGCACAAAATTGACCACACTGCCCACGATGGTCACCTTATAGATTTCCCGCTCGCGCGAAGCGGTGTCATTGGATTTCATAAACAGTCAGTTTTGCCCCGATTTTTGTTTCAGCGGGCAAAGATACTAAACCTGATACGATCCCCCAACAAATGTCCCACAAAAAAAAAGGAGGCGTGCCTACACGCCTCCTCCTCAAATCCGGCCGCCGGCGGAGAGAAAACAGCGGCCTGTCAATAAACATTCAACTTCCGGAGTCAGAACTTGAAGCCAATCTTCAGCGTCGGGGCAGCCAGGATACCGAAGTTGTGGCTGTTCGCGTCCAGATTGCTCAAGCCTTCCTGAGGCTTGATGAGCGTACGGTTATAGGTATAGGCAAACGGGTCTACCTCGGCGCCGATGAAGAAAGCATCCGTGAAGAAGTAGTCCACACCGGCGGTGATGGCACCGCGGATGTTGAAAGCCTCGCCCACTGATTCACCCATATAGGTCTCGTCGTCCGCATTCGAACGCTCGCGGCCATAGGCATAACCTATGCGCGCACCTATATAAGGCATCAGCCCGTCAATCTTCGTACGGAAGTACCGATCCACGCCCGTGTACACATTGAATTGTATCACGGAACGGTCTGCCACCGCACCATAGTTCGGGATGGAACCGTCACCCGGCTCTGTCGTCTCGTCTATCGTTCCGGGCATCGGACCGTAGCCGGGAGCCTTGGTGATGTTCATGCCGCCTCCCAAATTCAGTTTCCACAAGTCAAGGAAGAACCAGCCGCCCTCAATGCCAACTGTCAGCTTCTTGTCGTTCCAGTTGGTCGAGGCTGCCCGGATGCCGTAATCGGTCCGGTTGCCGGCGACTGCGTTCTGCATCACACTCGCGTTGTAACCCAGGGTAAGCGCCACCGTGAAGTCGCCCTTCTGCGGACCCTTCTCCTGCGCACTCAACCCAAGGCACATCATGGGCATAACGGCATACAGTAAAAGTTTTCGTATTCTCATTTTACTCGTTTTTTAGCCGTTATTAATTCTTATGCAGCGGGTTGCTCTTCAGAAGGAGCGTATTCACTGTTGGCAATGGCATCGTCCAAAGCCGCTTTGGCTGCATCGACAATCTTCTTCTGAATTTCAATCTGTTCTTTCAGGTTTTCAATCTTCTGATTGGCCTCTTCCAAAGCAACTTCTTCGTTATTAAGGTAAGAACCGTCTTTGCTATAGTACGCAATTTGTTGCTTTGCTTCATCGATATCCTTTTGCAAACCCTCAATCTGCTCGCTGATATTCGTTGCATTGTTATATAATGCCAACAGAGCATCACGTTCAGCATTGATTTCAGCTACACCTGCTGTATAGGCTTCCGAATAAGCGTCAGCAGCTACATCTTGTGCATCAAGGGCTGTTTGGACAGCAGCGGCAGCAGCGTTCAAAGCATCCACATCCACGGCAGCCAAAGCATCCGTATATTCTTTTTGGTTAGCTACGGCATAGTCATAATTCGTCTTTGCATCGGCCAAATTGTCTTCAGCCTCGGCCACCTGCTCCTCTGCGGTCTTTATGGCCGTTTCTTTGGCAGTCTTTTCAGCATCCGTCGTTTCGGGCAGTGCCTTGGCATCCGTCAGGGCTTTGTTGGCAACGGCCAAATTGCCATAAGCGGTACCCGCAGCGGTATCCGTTTCCTTGCCCAGCCATGCAGCTTGGTTTTCCACTTGTTCTGCAAAATATCTGTCAGCCATCAATTTGTTGCTTTCGTCGATGCGATAATTATTGTACAGACTGCCTAAACCGTAATAAGAACCATCAATCGTTACGGCATAAGAAACATAACCTGCATACGAATAATTAACTACACTATTAATCCGACTACCATATTGATCAACAATAAAAAAGTTACTTATAAGCGTATTTACCTCATCGACAGGGTCTGTATCCATGGCATCCCACGCAGCTTTTACCTTATCACCGGCAGCTTTCAAGGCAGCACCTTCATTGGCATTTACCGTTTGAGCAGCCAAAGCGGCTTTCTTACTAGCAGCTTGGTAGTTGGCTAAAAGTTCCGTACGGTCCATGTTCGTATAAGCCGGATCTTTCAGCACTTCCATCTGTGCCTCATAAGAAGCGATTTGCTGCGTATAGTAAGTAAACTGTGTCGCTGCAAAGCTCTTGGCATACTCTACACCAGCTTGCAAATAAGCTATACTTGCCTGCGTCTTTGACAGTTCAGAATTGTACCATATCAAATCGTTCATGGCCGTCTTGTAAGCGGCAAACAGCGTGTTGATTTGGTCATTCTGGTCATTCACGATTTCACGTTCTGCATCTGCAATCCGATTCTGCAAATCCAGCAAGGTGAGTTGCAACTTGGCTTCCAACTGCTGAATTTCAATCGCAAATCTTGCTGCAGCTTCTTCGGCCCGTTGCTCGGATTCAGCAGCCTGTGCGCGTTCAAATTCGGCTTTTGCTGCCAAGAAGTCGGCTTGTGCAGCCGCAAGTACTTCTTCTGCTGCGGCCTTAGCCCGATCCAATTCGGCAGCAGCACGCAACTGTTCTGCCTTTGCTCCACGCAGGTCGGTCACCGACTGCGATTCGTTGTCGTCTACGCAAGCTCCCAGCGACAACGCGCCCAGGAGCACTGCAACCATCATTAATTTTTTCTTCATACCTCTAAAAGATTAATATTAGTAATTAAACATTGAGATGAAAAATGAGGATTCATCACTCTCTCCATCGTGGTTCCTCTCTCACTTTTTTCATATTTTTGGGCAAATATAAAAGAAAAACATTAAATTAACGTGAGTTCGACGAATTCAGAACAATGCAAGCTGTGTGTCAACTGTTCGTGAAACATTGATACACGGCTTCTTTGGAAAGCAACAATATGCAGCAATACCAGAAAGAAGGTTGACGATAAAGTTA
>DXBX01000047.1 GCA_019116285.1 Candidatus Bacteroides merdigallinarum | reverse complement strand
CATGTATGCCAGGTAGTCAACCGGGCAAAGGTCGTTAATACCAACGATTTGGATATCGTTTCTCTTTTGAGCTGCGCGGAATACGAAACGTCCGATGCGTCCGAATCCATTAATACCTACTTTAATCATTTCGTTTAAACTTTTAAAGGTTTATAATGTTGAAATTCTATCCATTATCAGGCGGAGAAACTTTTTCTCTCCGTTTGCGCTGCAAAAATAGGAAAATCTTTTTAAATTCGCGCTCAGTTTGATGATTAAATAATTTAAAAAACATGGGAAAAACATCTTTTCTGCAAGACTTCAAGGCTTTTGCCATGAAAGGCAACGTGATTGACATGGCTGTCGGCGTGATTATCGGCGGCGCGTTTGGTAAAATTGTCTCCTCGGTGGTGGCCGATGTCATCATGCCGCCCATCGGCCTGCTGGTGGGTGGGGTGAACTTTACGGACCTGAAATGGGTGCTGAAGCCTGCCGTGCTGGAAAACGGTGAAGAGGTGGCTGCGGCCGTCACGCTGAACTATGGCAATTTCCTCCAGGTGACGTTCGACTTCCTCATCATCGCTTTCTCCGTCTTCCTTTTCGTGCGCCTGCTTTCCAAGCTGAGCCGAAAGAAGGAAAAACCGGCTGCACCTCCCGCGCCCAGCAAAGAGGAACTGTTGCTGACGGAAATCCGCGACCTGCTGAAAGAGCGTAAATGACCTCCTCCGGACGGGCGGGCATCCGGCCCGCCCCCTTCTCCAAGGAAACCTTTGAGGAAGGTTTTTCATTGTGCTTTGCTTTGCTATGCTTTGCTTTGTGGATAAATGTTGCATTTTTGAGGCTTTGCGTTACATTTTCGGGCAAAAATGTTACATTAATTCTGTCCGGATTTATGGAACATGCTGATTGATAATTTGTTGGGGAAATCCGACGTTTGGAGCGTCTGCTGCTTCTCTCCGGCTGCGTTTCTGGGCATCCGTTTGTCGGTATCCCCGCTCGTGCTCGTCGGTACCTCCGCACGCGTCCGTCGGCACTTCCGCTCCGCATGGATTATCAAACTTTAAGCAGGGAGGGGCGGTATCTCGTTTTTTTGTATTATCTTTGCACCCATAACCAGAACAACAATCATTCATTGATATGGAGGAAAAGATTATCATTCTCGACTTTGGTTCGCAGACCACGCAGCTTATCGGCCGCCGCATCCGCGAGCTGAACGTCTATTGCGAAATCGTGCCTTACAACAAGTTTCCGCACGGCGACGAGAGCGTGAAGGGTGTCATCCTGTCCGGCAGCCCCTTCTCGGTGTATGACCAAGAAGCCTTCAAGGTGGATCTGGCGGATATCCGCGGCAAACTGCCCATCATGGGCATCTGCTATGGCGCGCAGTTCATTGCCTACACCAACGGAGGTAGCGTGGAGCCGGCCGGCACCCGCGAGTACGGACGGGCAAACCTGGCCCGCTTCGAGCACGACAATCCCTTGCTGAAGGGCGTGCGCGAGCATTCGCAGGTGTGGATGAGCCATGGCGACACCATCACGTCCGTGCCCGACACGTTCCGCATCATCGCCTCGACGGACAAGGTGGCCGTGGCCGCCTATCAGATTGCGGGCGAGCAGGTGTGGGGCGTGCAGTTCCATCCCGAGGTTTATCATAGCGAGGACGGCACCCGGATGCTCCGCAATTTCGTGGTGGACATCTGCGGCTGCCACCAGACGTGGAGTTCGGCCTCCTTCGTAGACACCACCGTGGCCGAGCTGAAGGAGCAGATCGGCAATGACCGCGTCATCCTGGGCCTGAGCGGAGGCGTGGATTCGTCCGTGGCTGCCGTGCTGCTGAACCGTGCCATCGGCCGTAACCTGACGTGTATCTTCGTGGATCACGGCCTGCTGCGCAAGGATGAGTTCCACAACGTGCTGCACGACTACGAGTGCCTGGGCCTGAACGTCATCGGCGTGGATGCCAGCGAGAAGTTCTTCAAGGACCTGGAGGGCGTCAGCGACCCCGAACAGAAGCGTAAAATCATCGGCCGCGACTTCGTGGAGGTGTTCAACGCCGAGGCGCGCAAGATTACCGATGCCCGCTGGCTGGCGCAGGGAACCATCTATCCCGACCGCATCGAGAGCCTGAACATCACCGGTAAGGTCATCAAGAGCCACCACAACGTGGGCGGTCTGCCCAAGGAGATGAACCTTCAGCTTTGCGAGCCGCTGAAGTGGCTCTTCAAGGACGAAGTGCGCCGCGTGGGCCGCGAGTTGGGCATACCCGAACACTTGATTGGCCGCCATCCCTTCCCGGGACCGGGATTGGCTGTCCGCATCCTGGGCGACATTACCCGTGAGAAGGTGCGCATCCTGCAGGATGCCGATGACATCTTTATCCAAGGCTTGCGCGACTGGAAGGTGAAGGATGACGAGGGACGCGAGGTGTCGCTCTACGATCAGGTATGGCAGGCCGGCGTTATCCTCCTGCCCGTCCGCAGCGTGGGCGTCATGGGTGACGAGCGCACTTACGAGCGTGCCGTGGCTCTGCGTGCCGTGACTTCCACGGACGCCATGACTGCCGACTGGGCGCGCCTGCCCTACGACTTCCTGGCCAAGGTGTCCAACGACATTATAAATAAGGTGAAGGGAGTGAATCGCGTGGCGTATGACATTTCGTCCAAGCCGCCTTCGACGATTGAGTGGGAGTAAAATCCCGGTAGATATATAAAAGAGGCGCGGATGATCATCGTCCGCGCCTCTTTTGCATGTGTCTTATTTGTCCGGGTTGGCGTAGTCGCTCTTGTTCTCCACGCCGATGATGATCCGTTCTTCGGGGTCGGCGTGCAGCAGTTGCTGGAACTCATCCCAAGTCCAGCGGGCCGTGGGGGTGAACTGGTCCGACTTCATGTAGCGCAGGAGAGCCGTGCGGAACTGACGGCCTTCCGGGGTGTCGGCTATTGCCTCCAGGTCGGTGGTGCACATCAGCAGGCGGCCTTTACCGATGGCTGCCTCCAGCACGATGCCCAGCTTGTGGTTGCGCTCCACGTTGTCGATGACCTGCACCAGCGGGAGCCAGGCAGCATCTGTTCCGTCCAGAATCAGTGGGCGGGAATGCCGGGCGATGCTCCACCATTGCCAGTCGCTCTGCCGGTCTGTGGGGAAGTGGGTGAACAACGGGTGTGCCGGATCTACCAGGACGGACAGGGTGCCGGGTGATACTTCTTTCTTGGCATTCTCGGAGATAGTCTTGAACATCGCATAGTTCCAATAGTCGGGGGTGAACAGTCCGCCTACGCTCTGCTGTCGGATGCTGTCGTGGGCGGGGATGAAGAGGACCTTCGCTCCCTTTTCCAGCCGCTTCAGCATCGTTTCGTCGGCCACGGAGGTCACATAGAGGCCTTCGGTGCTTTCCGTTTCATCCGGATAGATCCACAGGCGATAGTAGTTGTGGTAGGTTCCCGTCTTCAGGTTCAAGGTCAGGCATTGGGCGGTTGCGGGCAAGGCACTGGCTGGCAAGGTCAGGCGGCCGATCTCTGCCACTTCGCCTTGGGGGACCGAGGCGTTCAGTTGTCCCCGCTTCTCCCAGGTCCCGTCAGCCGAGATGAGTTGCCATTCCACGGTTTGTGTCCAGTCTCCTTCCTCGTAGTTGAATACAGCCAGCCCGATATCCAGCCCTTCGCCGGCTTTTATGCAATAGTCGGGAATGAGAGCCAGAGGTACTACCGGGGCACAGAAGCCACGGAAGGTTTCCGGGTCCACAATGCCCTTACTGTCCATGAAGGCGTCCAGGATGCCGACCAAGGCCGAACCTTGTCCGGGATAGTCCTGCAGGTCCAGCATCTGGTAGCCGCCGAAGCCCGGTGTGCGTAGGGCATATTCGATGTCAGCCTTGTAGCATTCCACGGCAAAGCGTCCGGTGGCGAGGTGGAAGTCCGATGCCTGGGCGTAGAGTCCGTTCTCCTTCAGCCGGTCGCGGAAGATTTCCAGGTTGTAGGGGTAGAGTACTCCCTTGTATTTGTTTATCTGTGCATAGTCCGGATAGATCTGGAACTGGCAAGTCTCGTGCCCTACTATCGGACGCGGACATCCGGAGATGGCTTTTGCATAGTTGGCCACCGCGTTGGGACGGGTGCCGTTCAGCAGACCGCCTTGTTCAGCGTCCACAAAGGCGAACGAGGTGCGGACGTGGCTGTCGTACTGTCCCGATCCGTTCGTGCGGCAGGTTATCCAGAAGTCTTCTCCATCCTGCGGGCCGCGCCAGCCCAGGTAGTTGTTGGCGCCAAAGCAGTACAGGTGCCGGTCATCCCGGCTGCGGAAGTTGTCCAACATGGCACGCATCACGTCAATATCTCCCCATAGTTCGTTGCCCAGCCCCAGCATCATGAAGGAGGGGTGATTGCCCAGTTGGCGGAGAATCAGGTTGCCTTCGCGTTCCAAGAAGTCATTCAGGCGGGGATTGTCTTTCGTGAGGCTTCCCCACAGAGGCAGTTCCACCTGGAAGTAGATGCCCTCGATGTCGGCTGCTTTCAAGGCGGCGGCAGGCGGTGTATAGGAATGGCAGCGGTAGTGGTTGATGCCGTAGCGTTTGGCGGTCTGGAATACATTTCGCCAAGAGGCTACGTCCATGGGTGCATAGCCGGTCAGGGGAAAGACGCAGGCATCGTGCTTGCCGCGGAGGAAGACCTTGTTTCCATTCAGTACAAACTGGGTGCCTTGGGTGGAGAAGTCGCGCATGCCGAAGTCCACGGTGCATCCGTCCTGCCATTTGCCTTGCTCCATCCGGATGTCCAGGCGGTAGAGGGCGGGGTGGAATTCGCTCCACAGCAGCGGGTGGTCACCCATGGGAAGGTCGATTTCCAAGGTGTTCAGGCCGGTTTGAAGTTCGGCTTCCTGCAGGAGTGTGGGCAGGCGATGGCTCTCCGGCGTGTTCCAGGCTTCTCCTTGGATGCGGATGCGGGTTTTGCCTTTCTTCTCGGCGTAGATGGCCAGCTTCAGTACCGCCTTCTTTTGTTGAGCTGAGGGATAGACTTGCGCGTCATCGATGTAGGACGGGCAACGTGCCTCCAGATAGAAGTCGCCCAAGATGCCGTTCCAGTTGGTCTGCGTGGATTCGGCCCAGGCGTGCGAGCCGTGTATCTCTTGGGGAACAGCGTCGGGAGCGTTGTTGATCCGCAGGGCGATGTGATGGCGTCCGGGAGCCAGCTGTGGGAGTTCGTAGCAGTGCGGGGCATAGAGATGCGCGCGGCTGCCGATGCTGTCCCCGTCGATCCACAGCGTGCTGGGCTTGGTCCGCTCCATGACGAGGCGGAGTTTTTTCCCTTGCCAGCTTGCCGGAATGTCAATGTCTCGCTCGTAGGTCACCTGGCCGGCAAAAGGATAGAGGCGGGTCAGCTGGGCGGTGGCATCGGTGGGGTGTTTGCCGTCGCCCAGGCGGTTCTCGTCTGTGGTACCGGGCAGGCGACAGTCGCCCAGGGATGATTGCCAGATGCCGGACAAGGGAATACGGTCACGTCCGGGGATGTCTTGTGCCGCAACGTTGGGCCATGCCCCGGCGGTCAACAAGGTGGTCAATGCCAGTCTCAGTAGTTGTTTTCGGTAGATGTTCATGGTGCTATTGTTTAACAGGGTTCATGCCGCCTTCCTTCGGGGTCTCAGGAGTTTGGCTCCTGCAAAGATAGCACTTTGTTTCTGGAATTACCAAGCCCCATTCCTTCGTTGAAACATTTGTACCTATAAATTAATACAAATGGGCTATGCTTGAGGACTGGTCCGGTCGGTTTGTCAGGCTTTCCGCTTTCTTGTCAGCCGTGGGAACATCTTGCGGAACCGTACCAGCTGATGCGTGATGCTGCCACCCGCAATGACCACCGTGACGGCTACCAGAATGAGCGTGATGCCCATGCAGTCGCGCGCCGTCAGCCGTTCGCCGAAGACGGTGATGCCGAAAAGGATGGCTGTCAGCGGCTCCAGCGCACCCAAGATGGCCGTCGGGGTGGAGCCGATGCGTTGGATGGCGCTGGTGGTGCATAGGAAAGAAATGGCGGTGGGGAAGACGCCCAGGGCTACGAGGTTGCCCCACAGCCACCAGCGGGTCGGCAGGCTGACATGACCGTCCATCCATAGCCGAACGATAAAGAGCGACACGCCGAACAGCAGAACGTAGAATGTTACCTTCAGCGTGGCCATCTCCTTCAGGCCGGGGCGGTTGACGCCTACGATGTAGATGGCGTAGGACAGGGCCGAGGCCAGCACCAGCAGTGTGCCCGTCAGGCTCAGCGTGACGCCGTCGCCGCCTTGGTAGAGCATGGCGATGCCGCTCAAGGCCAATAGCAGGCAGAGACCCGTCTGCACGGTGACCTTCTCCTTATAGATTGCTGCCATGATGAGCGCCACCATGATGGGGTAGACGAAGAGGATGGTGGAGGCAATGCCCGCATCCATATAGTTGTAGGCCTCGAACAGCGTCAGCGAGGACAGGGCTACCAGGATGCCCAGCACGGCGAGCGGAAGGAGGTCCTTGCGCTGTACGTGGAAGTCACTGCCGCGCCGCGTCTTGAGCATAGCGCCCACCAAGGGGATGGCAAAAAGGTAGCGGAAGAAAAGTACGGAGTCCGGATTCATACCGTCCGCATAGAGCGGCAGGGCAAACAAGGGATTCATGCCGTAAGTGGTCGCAGCGATGACGGCCAGCAGATAGCCTTTGGCTTTCTCGTTCATATACAAATGTGAGTGTGTATGTTGAAATGGATATGTAGTATCAGCGTGCAGTCAGCAATTCGAGGCGCGGCACGACGATTTCCCCGCGGTGCAGTTCCAGCAAGCCTTGGTTTTGCAGGGAGTTCAGCGTCTTCGATACGTTTATGCGCGTCTCGTTGCAGATGTGGGCCAGTTCCTCCATCTTGATCTTGACAGACTTTTCGCCCGTGGGACGTTCGGCCAGGTTGGCTATGAAGCGGATGATGCGTTCTTTCGCGTCGCCCACATAGGGAGCCCGCAGCCGGCGTTGCAGAGTCTGGGCGCGGTTGCAGATGATGTTGAGGTAGTTCAGCCGGAAGATTTCATACTTGAACAGCTCGTTCATGACGAAGCGTTTGCCGATGCCGATGGTATGCGTCTCTTCGATGGCTGTGTAGGTGGCGGCGAAAGTGGTGTACATGCCGAACATGGAGTACGGTTCGAGGAGGCAGGGAGCCGTGAACTGTTCGGTGAACTGAAACGAATGTTGGTCGGCGGGGGTCGTTGCGCTCACGGTGCCTTTCAGGATGAAGATGAGGCGGTCGCAGCTGTCGCCGGCCGTGGCTATCGTCTCGCCGGGTTTGTGTTTGGTGAAATGCAGTTTGACTTTATCCAGAATGCTGGTAAAGTCCTCGTGTGCCAGCCCTTGAAAGAGGGGCAGTTGTAGCAGTGTGTCAAACATTGTGTCCATAATCGGTCTTAGCCTCCTTGTTTTGGCGGCAAAATTACGCCTTTCTTGAGGGAAAGACTTGACATTCCGCGCTTTTTTATTATTTCTTAATAGTGCGCCCCGGTGTCAGCGGTTTTTCCAGAAGGCGGAGTAGAACATCAGCATCACGGCGAACATCTCCAGACGGCCCAGCAGCATCAGGAACGAGCTGAGCCATTTGCCGGCTTCGGGCAGGCCGCTCCACGAATAGGCGGGGCCATAGTCGCCCAGGGCCAGGCCGGCGTTGCCCATGCTGGAGATGGTAACGCTGAGCGCCTCCATGAAGTCCACACCCATCAGCATGAAGAGGATCCATCCCGCCAGGATGCACAGCATGTAGAGGCAGATGAAGATGGCCACGCTGAGCACCACGCTGGAGCTGACAGCCTGCCGGTTGACGCGTATCTGCATCACGGCGTTGGGGTGCAGCAGCTTGCGGAAGTGGTTGCGGATGCCGCGCGACATGATGAGCAGGCGCAGGTTCTTGATACCGCCGCTGGTGGACCCCGTGCAGCCGCCCGCCAGCATGGCGAAGATGAGCAGCACCCACGTGAAGGACGGCCACAGCATGTAGTCGTCCGTGGCGAAGCCCGTGGACGTGTGCAGCGTCACCACCTGGAAGAAGGCTTTGCGGAAGGCTTCCTCCACGCCGTAGCCGTTCTTCAGCACCAGGGCCGCGGCGATGCAGAGGGTCAGCACGAGGATGGATCCCAGGAACCAGCGGGTCTCCTCGTCGCGCCAGATTTTGCCGAACTTGCCCTTCAGGCACGAGAAGTAGAGCGAGAAGTTGATGCCCGCCAGCACCATGAAGATGGCCGTCACATATTCTATATAGGGGGAATTCCAGTAGGCGATGCTGGCTTGCTTGGTGGAGAAGCCGCCCGTGGCCAACGTGGCGAATGTCTGGCAGACGGAGTCGAACCACCCCATGCCGCCCAGGCGGAGCAGGACAGTCTGGCAGACGGTCAGTATCAGATAGATGGTCCAAAGCCAGCGGGCCATGGTGCTCACCTTGGGATGAATCTTGTCGTGCGTCACGCCCACCGCCTCGGCCGAGAACAGCTGCAGGTTGCCCCCGTCGCTGAAGGCGGGCAGGATGGCGATGGCGAAGAACACGATGCCCAAGCCGCCTATCCAGTGCGTCAGCGAGCGCCAGAAGAGGATGGCATGCGATTGCGTGTCGATGTCATCCATGATGGTGGCGCCCGTGGTGGTGAAGCCGGACATGGTCTCGAAGAAGGCGTCGCCCACCGTAGGCACGCTGTGGCTCAGCAGGAAGGGCAGCATCCCGAAGAAACTGAAAAACACCCACGTCAGGGCAGCCACGCAATAGCCGTCGCGCTTGTTCATGCGCCGTTCGGCCCGTCGGCCTGCCAGCAGCAACAGTCCCGCCGCCAGGGCGGTGATGCCCGCCGACAGCAGGAAGGCCATGCCGTCCTGTTCGCCATACCCCCACGCCACGCCCACGCAGGTCAGCAACATGCACACCTCCACCAGCAGCAGTACGCCCAGCACACGGCAGATGATTTTCCGGTTGATGAGGCTGTTGCGCTTCTTGTTTGCTACGTAAACACTGTCTGATATGTATCCTTCCATTTTGTCAATCGTTTAATTTCGGCATTCCTCTTCCGGCCCTTCCTGCGCGGATACCCTTGCTTGTGCTCGCGGATACCTTTGCTCGTGCTCGCGGATACCCTTGCTTGTGCTCGCGGGAGCCCGCGCTCATGTTTGCGGAAGCCCGCGTTAATGTTTGCGGAAGCCCGCGCCAATGTTTGCGGAAGTACGCGCTCATGTTCGTGCAGAGAATGGCTCTCCGCCGGCCGCTTTGGGAGGACTTGGCGGATAATTCTCCGGAAATGCGGTGCAATACTACAATAAATAGTCCGAAATCTGAAAAAAAACGCACTTTTTATTTTGTTTGTGCGCATTATTTCGTACTTTTGGACGTTGCTACGAGAAATGTAGCACGAGTGAACCTGGACAATTAACCTTTAAATAAGTACAACATGAGTTATTTACGATTTGACAAGACCCTGATGACCAACCTTCAGGAGTCTTTGCCGCGAGAAATACTCCGGACGAACAAGTCGGGCGCTTATCATTGTACGTCAATTGTGGATTGCAACACCCGCAAGTATCATGGCTTGTTGGTGATTCCCGTTCCTAATCTGGACGATGAGAACCACGTGTTGCTGTCTTCGCTGGACGAGACGGTGATTCAGCATGGCGCCGAATTCAACCTGGGACTGCACTATTATGGCAATGGACATTTCAGCCCCAACGGTCACAAGTACATCCGTGAGTTTGATTGCGAGCACATTCCTGCCACCACCTATCGCGTGGGAGGCGTTATTCTGCGCAAGGAGAAGATTTTCGTTCACCATGAAAACCGTATCCTTATCCGTTACACCCTTGTGGACGCCCATTCCGAGACCACCCTTCGCCTCCGTCCCTTCCTGGCTTTCCGAAGCGTGCGCGAATATACTCACGAGAATGCGCAGGCCAACCGTGACTACCAGTTGGTGGAGAACGGCATCAAGACGTGCATGTATCCCGGCTATCCCGAGCTGTATATGCAGCTGAACAAGAAATGCGAGTTCCACTTCCAGCCCGACTGGTACCGGGGCATCGTCTACACCAAGGAGCAGGAGCGTGGTTATGACTTCAACGAGGACCTCTACGTGCCGGGCTATTTCGAGATGGACATCAAGAAGGGCGAGAGCATCGTCTTCTCTGCCGGTGTGTCCGAGGTGCCTACGCACAACCTGATAGAGACTTTCGAGTATGAGGTGGCCGACCGCACTCCGCGCGACAACTTCCTGCACTGCCTCACCAACTCCGCCCACCAGTTCCACAACAAGCAGGGCGACGAGCACTATATCCTGGCCGGATATCCGTGGTTCAAGTGCCGTGCGCGCGACCTCTTCATCTCCCTGCCGGGACTGACGCTGGCCGTGGGTGAGCAGGATGAGTTTGAAGACGTGATGAAGACCGCCGAGAAGGCTCTCCGCCAGTTCATGGCCGGCGAAACGCTGACTTACAAGATTTACGAGATGGAGCATCCGGACGTCCTCCTGTGGGCCGTATGGACTCTGCAGCAGTATGCCAAGGAGACTTCGCGTGAGCATTGCCGCGAGATGTACGGCGCGCTCTTGCAGGATATCATGCGCTACCTCCTGAGCCGCAAGCACGACAATCTCTTCCTGCACGACAACGGCCTGCTCTATACCAACGGCACCGACCATGCCGTGACGTGGATGAACTCCACCGCCAACGGACATCCGGTCATTCCGCGTACGGGCTATGTGGTCGAGGTCAATGCCTTGTGGTACAACGCCCTGCGCTTTGCCGCCGACATGGCGCGCGAAGCCGGAGACAACATCCCGGCCGATAGCCTGGATGCCCAGGCGGAGAAGACCGGAAAGTCCTTCGTCGAAGTATTCCGCAACGAGTACGGCTACCTCTTTGACTACGTGGACGGCTATATGATGGACTGGAGCGTCCGCCCCAACATGATATTCGCCGTGGCTCTCGACTATTCTCCGCTGGACAAGGCGCAGAAGAAGCAGGTGCTGGACATCGTTACCAAGGAATTGCTGACTCCCAAGGGACTGCGTACGCTGAGCCCGAAGAGCGGCGGCTACAATCCCAACTACGTCGGCCCGCAGACGCAGCGCGACTACGCCTACCATCAGGGTACGGCCTGGCCGTGGTTGCTGGGCTTCTATGTAGAGGCTTACCTGCGCATCTATAAGACCAGCGGCCTGTCCTTCGTGGAGCGTGCCTTGGTCGGCATGGAGGACGAGATGACTTGCCACTGCATCGGCACCCTGCCCGAACTGTTCGACGGCAACCCGCCCTTCACCGGGCGTGGCGCAGTGTCCTTCGCCATGAACGTGGCCGAAATCCTGCGCGCACTGAAATTATTGTCCAAGTATAACAACAACGTAGCAGAATAAAAGAGGAGGAACACAGCATGAAAGTATTAATGTTCGGATGGGAATTTCCTCCCAAGATATATGGCGGCCTTGCAGTCGCTACCTACGGAATCACCAAAGGCCTGAGCATCCAAGGCGACGTGGAGACCACGTTCTGTATGCCCAAACCTTGTGGCGATGAAGAGAAGTTCCTGAATATCATCGGCATGAACCAGGTGCCCATCGTATGGCGCGACATGGATTATGACTGGTTGAAGGGGCGGTTGGGCCCGGGTATGACGCCGGAACTGTACTACGACCTGCGCAACCATATCTATGCCGATTTCTCGTATATGCACGTCAATGACCTGGGTTGTATGGAGTTTGCCGGCGGCTATCCGTCCAACCTGAATGATGAGATCAACAACTTCTCCATCATCGCAGGTGTAGTGGCCCGCCAGCAACAGTTTGACATCATCCACGCGCATGACTGGCTGACGTATCCCGCCGGTGTGCACGCCAAGATGGTGAGTGGCAAGCCCCTGTGCATCCATGTGCATGCCACCGACTTCGACCGCTCCCGCGGTAAGGTCAATCCCACCGTCTACGGCATTGAGAAGAACGGTATGGATTATGCGGACTGCATCATGTGCGTATCCGAGCTGACGCGTCGCACGGTCATCAACGAGTATCATCAAGATCCGCGCAAGGTATTCGCCGTTCACAACGCCGTTTATCCCTTGTCGCAAGAGTATCAGGATATTCCGCGTCCCGTGCACGACAAGGAGAAAGTGGTTACCTTCCTGGGCCGTATCACCATGCAGAAGGGGCCTGAATACTTCGTCGAGGCAGCTGCGATGGTGCTGAAGCGCACGCGCAACATCCGTTTTGTCATGGCCGGTTCGGGCGATATGCTCAACGCCATGATCAATCTGGCCGCTGAGCGCGGCATCGCCGACCGCTTCCACTTCCCCGGCTTCATGAAAGGCAGGCAGGTATACGAGGTGTACAAGGACAGCGATGTCTTTGTGATGCCTTCCGTATCCGAACCTTTCGGTATTGCGCCGTTGGAGGCCATGCAGTGCGGCACGCCTTCCATCATCTCCAAGCAGTCCGGTTGTGGAGAAATCCTGACCAATGTCATCAAGACGGACTACTGGGATATCCATGCCATGGCAGACAGTATCCACTCGCTTTGCACCAATCCTGCTCTGTTCCATTACTTGCAGGAAGAAGGCAAGAAGGAAGTGGACGGCATCACGTGGGAGAAGGTGGCGCTGAAGGTGCGCGGCCTTTACGACAATGTGTTAAGAAACTATAGGTAACCCAATCAACAAAAACAAAATTAGAGCAATGAGAACGATTTGTCTTTACTTCGAGATACACCAGATTATTCATCTGAAACGTTACCGCTTCTTCGACATCGGTAACGACCACTACTATTATGACGACTACGCCAACGAGAACGGTATGAACGACGTGGCCGAACGTTCGTATATTCCTGCGTTGACTACGCTCATCGAGATGGTGAAAAAGTCCGAAGGTGCCTTCAAGGTAGCCTTGTCCATCTCCGGCGTGGCTTTGGAACAGCTTGAAATCCATGCTCCGGCCGTCATCGACCTGTTGCACCAGCTGAACGACACCGGTTGCTGTGAGTTCCTGGCCGAGCCCTATTCGCACGGACTCTCTTCGTTGGTGAATGAGGAATGCTTCAAGGAAGAAGTAATGCGCCAGGCAGCCAAGATGAAAGAACTGTTCGGCAAGCAGCCGAAGGTATTCCGTAACTCCAGCTTGATCTATTCGGACGAAATCGGTGCCGTTGTGGCCAGTATGGGCTTCAAGGGCATGCTGACGGAAGGTGCCAAGCATGTATTGGGTTGGAAGAGCCCGCACTATGTGTACCACTGCAACATGAACCCCAACCTGAAACTGTTGTTGCGTGACTACAAGTTGTCCGATGATATCAGCCTGCGCTTCTCCAATTCCGAGTGGAACGAATATCCGCTCTTTGCCGACCGTTACATCGGTTGGATAGACTCTATGCCGCAGGAAGAACAGGTCATCAATATCTTCATGGAACTGAGCGCACTGGGTATCGCCCAGTCGTTGTCCTCCAACATCCTGGAGTTCATCAAGGCTCTGCCTGTCTGTGCCAAGGAGAAAGGAATCACCTTCTCTACACCGAGCGAGGTCATCTCCAAGCTAAAGTCTGTTTCGCAGTTGGATGTGCCCGATCCGATGTCTTGGCTGGACGAAGAGCGCGATACGAGCTGTCTGTTGGGCAATGTGATGCAGCGTGAGGCCTTTAATAAACTCTACAGTGTCGCCGAGCGCGTTCATCTCTGCACCGACCGTCGTATCAAGCAAGACTGGGACTATCTGCAGGCCAGCAATAACTTCCGCTTCATGACCACCAAGAACAGTGGCGTAGGTTTGAACCGTGGTATTTACGAGTCTCCTTACGATGCATTCACTAATTACATGAACATATTGGGTGACTTCATCAGCCGTGTCAACTCGCTCTATCCCGTCGACGTGGACAACGAAGAGCTGAATCCGCTGTTGACCACCATTAAGAACCAGGGAATCGAAATCGAGGAACTCCGCAAGCAGTTGGAGAAGGCCGAGGCCAAACTGAAGAAGGAAGAAAAGGCTGCCGCTCCCCGGCGTAGGACCAAGAAGACAACAACCGGTGAAGCCTAAAGTCGAGGCTTCTGAACAGCTATGAAAAAAGCTCCTCTGTATTTATGCAGGGGAGCTTTTTTATGGGTTCGCCCAGCATGAACATTCTCTAATCGGTGCAAGTCCGTAACACGCCCGATAGCGAGAAGTGTATAGCCAAGAGCAAGGGTGTCCAACGCGAGTTGGAATCTGAAGGAAGCTGGCGGCAAACATCTGGCCTGACGTACAGAAACTTGATATAAGGCTGGTGGGCATGGATGAGATTACCTAACAAAT
>DXBX01000046.1 GCA_019116285.1 Candidatus Bacteroides merdigallinarum | reverse complement strand
AGACAAAACCCTCTTGCGTGACCTGTTCGACAAGACTAATTTCAATGATGTCAAAGATCTATATAATCCCATTATTCCGGGGCTATTTGATTAATTGTTTAACTCGTCCCATTTTAACGGGACACTAATGTTATTGGTTCTATAAGGAGCCGATGGCCCGGAGTTATTACCTGAATGAACTGCCCCTGACGCGGGAGCTGTTTGCCGACGACTTCGAGGAGATGCACCACACGGTGGTGGAGCATTATTCCCTCTATCGGCAGAAAGGCATTGATATGGATTCCCTGCATCGCGTCTATGCCGGACGGATGGCGCAGGCACAGACCACCACGGACTATGGCAAGCTGGTGATGGAGTACATAGCCGCCTTGCAGGCCGGGCACGCCAGCACGCCTTTTGCCGCGTATATGGTGCCCGACGAGCCTGTGGTTATCCACGACTCCCTGTTTGTGAGCAGACCAAGTGATTATTTGCGCCAATATGGTTTCCGGGACAAGGACTTGATTGTGGCCATTGATGGCCTGCCCCTGTCGCAGTGGGCTGAAGGACAGGAGAAGTTCATCTCTGCCTCCACCGCATCGGACAGGCATTTCAGGGCATTGCGAAGCGCGTTTGATAGTCGCACGGACAGCTTGCGGCGTTATACGGTGTGGCGTGATGGGGACACGTTGCTGTTCGACTTGCCCTTGCGCCGCTTCGGTTATTTCCCGAAACGCCAGGGCAAGGCCGTTGAAGTGAAGGTGTTGCGGGACAGCATCGGCTATATGGCCATAAACACGATGATGTCGCCCGTGTTGGAAGAGTTTGAGGCGCAGTATCCGAAGGTGCGGCACTTGCCTTATCTGATTATAGACGTGCGTGCCAATGGTGGTGGCAACAGTGAAAACGGGCGGGCCATCTGCGAGCACTTCATCCGCCACGCACAGCCCCATTGCGTGACGCCGGATAGGACGATGGAGCCCACGGCGGATGCCTATCAAGGCAAGCTGTACCTGCTGACAGGCCTGGTCACATTCTCTGCGGCAGAGAGTTTCACGTTGGATATGAAGGAGAGCGGCAATGTCTGTGTGGTGGGCGAACCTACGGCAGGCGATACGGGCAACCGTCCGCGGAACTTCTCCACGTCACACGAGGTCTGGTTCCGTATTCCCACCCGTGAACCACAGAAGTCCCCGCAAGGTTTCCCGATGGAAGGCGTGAATATTCCCCCGCATCATGTGGTGCATCAGACGGTGGGGGATTTTATGCGGGACAAGGATACGCAACTGGAGTATGTGTTGGGGATGATTGCGGGGAAGTGAGCATCTCCCTATTTCACCTTTCACAGCGGGCCAAAAACTCCGCCGGAGTCATTACAGGCAAGTCGAACTCTTTGAACCCGTTGGCATCCCGGGTGATGATGAGGTCGGCTCCTGCCTGAATACTTTCATTTGGCCCACTCCTCCCACATCTTTTCTGTTTCACGTTCAAAGTCAAAGCCTTCGGGCAGTTTACCCATACTCATATTCCTTACCTCCGGAGATAGTTCCCTGTTTGCGGGAATATGCGGGAATACCAATTCCTTGTGAGCCTTCTTTTGGCCGATTTCTTCATACACCTTGTCGGCCAGCCACTTTTGGTTATCTTTGCTGAGTGACTGTATCAGGTTCCAAATGCTCTCTAAAGATACGGTTGCATTCATACGCTTGTCATTTAAGGGGTTAGGATAGTGCAAAGATAGGCATTATTTTCATACACGCTAACTTGCGAGGACATTTTCTCACAACTACCCCATCGGGTAGTGCGCGTCCCGCCCCGTCTCCCTACCTTTGCGGCAGAAAACAATAAAAACTGATTACTATGAATGGATTTAGATTAAAGACAGCTTTTGTAGCCCTGTTATTAAATGTATCGTGTTTGGCAGCGGAAGGGTATTCTTTCCAAGTTGTTCGGCAAGGCACCGGCCGGCAAGCCGTAGTGTTCATCCCCGGCTTCGTCTGTTCCGGGGAGGTTTGGCAAGAAACGGTGGAAGCAATTAAGGACAGTTGTACGTGCTATGTGCTTACGATGCCCGGCTTTGCCGGTGTCGCTCCCGAAGCGTACCCTTCTTTTGAAGGATGGAAACAGCAAATCATCCGTTTCATCGAGGAGAAACATTTGGAGAAGCCCGTGCTGGTGGGGCATAGCATGGGCGGAGGATTGGCGTTGGCTGTGGCGGCCGACCGTTCGGACTTATTGAAAAGTGTGGTTGTGGTAGATGCCTTGCCCTGCCTGTCGGCCTTGTATAACCCCGGTTTCCAAAGCCAGGCGGAAGTGGATTGTATAGGCATTGTACAGCAATTAATAGCGCAAGACGATGCGCAATTTGCCCGCCAACAACGCCTGAGCGCGGCCAACCTGACCACGGACTCCCTGCTGTGCGAACGGCTGGTGCAATGGGGCACGAGTTCCGACAGGCGGACGTATGCACAGATGTATTGCGATTATTCCAACACCGACATGCGTCCGATGCTGGGGCGGGTCAAGGTGCCTGCCTTGGTTCTGCTGGAATTTTCTTTCCAACGAATGGCTCCGATGGTGGAAGAACAATTCAAAGAACTGCGGACCATACGCTTAGAATACGCCACCCAAGGGCTTCATTTCATCATGCGGGATGATTGGGATTGGTTTATCAGGCAGTTCAAAGGTTTCTTGATGTACAACAGCGGTAAGTAGACAGGAATAGCACATGTTCCATTTGGGAACACATGGATACCTTCTATCTATCAGGACAATTCTCGTCTACATCGCCTTTCTAAATCAGCCCCAGATTGGCCGCGATGCCCACGGCCTCAGTGATGTTTTCCGCCTGCAGCTTCTCGAAGACGTTCTTCTTGTGATACTTCACGGTGTTGGCGTCGATGAAGAGGGCGGCACCTATCTCGGCGTTGGAGAGGCCCTTGACGGAGAGTTGCAGGATGTCCCGCTCGCGTTCATTCAGTATCAGCGGGGGTCGCTTGCACCAGCGGCGGGCGGCGAAGGAATAGACGTGACGGTCTCCGGTGGCCTTGTCCGTGATGAGGACATCGCCCGCCTGGGGAGTGGGCGACAGGGACACGACGCACAGGGCCAGCCAGATGTCGCCCTGCGGACTGAGCAGCACGGGTGTCAGCTTGTGGTGGACGAGGTGCGTGTGGCGGTCGGTGGTGCGGATGTGGAAATCGTACTCGATGATGAAGTCCGTCCGCTTCTCCACCGGCTGGGCGTAGTAGAAGCGGAAGCCCGCCTCATTGATGTCCAGCAAGGTCTGTAGCTCTTCCGGCGGCACCACCTCGAAATAGAAGGCATAGCCTAATCTTCGCACCTCCTCCGGCATCCGCCCACAGAGGAAGAGCGGATTGGGCGACACGTAGAGGAAGTCGCGGCGGTTGTAGTCGATGAGGTAAAGGCTGTGGTTGGTGCTGCGCGACAGGGCGTCGGCCATAGCCACGTAGGGCGCAGTGAGGGCGTAATCCTCGTCAGGGATTTGCATCCGGCGGGAAATGGGGGAGAAGAATGGAGTGGTGTCCTGTGTCATAAGTAAGCGCTTGCTTTTGGGCGGCAAAGGTAAGGCTTTTTTGCGGATATGCCATCAAAGGCGTATCTTTGTGCCCGTAACCAATCCTATCAAACGTATGACCGGAAAGTACAAGCGTAAAATCAGGCGCGGCATAGTCCTGCCGTTGCAGCAATTCATCAATCGGGAGAAGTCGGCCGGCGTGGTGCTGGGCATCATCATCGTGGTGGCCCTGGTGTTGGCCAATTCGCCTTGGAGCGAAGACTACTTCCACCTGTTCGAGCACAAACTGGGCTTCTTCTTCGACGGGGAGCCGTATCTCTACCATTCCCTCCATCATTGGATCAACGACGGGCTGATGTCGATGTTCTTCTTCGTGGTGGGCCTGGAGCTGAAGCGCGAGTTCATCGGGGGCGAACTGTCCGACCCGCGCAACACCATCCTGCCCATCGGGGCGGCCGTGGCGGGGATGCTGGTGCCCGCCCTTATCTACACCCTGCTGAACGGGGGCACGCCTGCCGCCGGGGGCTGGGGCATACCGATGGCCACGGACATCGCCTTCTCGCTCGCCATCATCTACCTCCTGGGCGACCGTGTCCCCTTGGCTGCTAAGGTGTTCCTCACCACGCTGGCCATTGTGGACGACCTTGGGGCGGTGGTGGTCATAGCCCTGTTCTATACGTCGGAGATTTCCCTGATTAACTTGGCCGTGGGCGTGATTATCCTGCTGGTGATGTGGGGCGCGAACAAGATGGGCGTCAAGAATGTCCTATTCTACGGCCTGCTGGGCATTGGCGGCGTATGGGTGGCCTTTCTGATGTCGGGCATACATGCTACGATTGCCGCCGTGCTGGCCGCCTTCGTCATTCCTGCTGATGCCCGCCTGAGCGAGGCCAATTACCTGAGCCGTGCCGCCCGGCACCTCCGCCGATTCGGACGGATGCAACCCAACGGCGTCTCCACCTTGGCGCACGAGCAACTGGAGGTCATTGCCCGGATGAAGAGCGATACACGCGACGCCATCCCGCCCTTGCAACGGCTGGAGCACGCGATGCACCCGTTCGTATCGTTTGTGGTGATGCCCATCTTCGCTTTGGCCAATGCGGGGGTGTCGTTCGCCGGACTGGACGCCTCGCTGGTCTTCTCCACGAATGTGGCGTTGGGCGTGGCCTTGGGCCTGTTGCTGGGCAAGCCGTTGGGCATTCTGCTTTCCACGTGGATGCTGGTTCGCCTTGGGGCGGCTCCCCTGCCTGAGGGGCTGACGTGGCGGCGCGTCGTGGGGCTGGGGTTCTTGGCCTCCATCGGCTTCACGATGTCAATGTTCATCTCCACCCTGGCCTTTACGGACGACACGATGCTGCTCCAAGCCAAGTTGGGCATCTTCGGGGCGTCCATCCTGGGCGGGGCCATCGGGTATCGGCTGCTGAAGCGATAAGATAAATATGAGGCGCGGATTACGCGGATTCCACGGACTGTCTTCTATGATTCTTCCGTGTCATCCGCGTAATCCGCGCCTAATTTATATCCCTTGCCGAATCAGAACAGGAACCGTATCACGTCATTCAAGTTTGCCCAGATGAGCAAGGCGAAGAGCAGGAACATGCCCACCATCTGCGCCCGCTCCATGAACTTGTCGCTGGGCTTGCGTCGCGCCACAATCTCGTAGATGAGGAAGAGCACGTGCCCGCCGTCCAATGCCGGGATGGGCAGGATGTTCATAAAGGCCAGGATGATGCTGAGGAAGGCCGTCATATACCAGAACTGATGCCAATCCCACGTGGCAGGGAAGATGCTGCCGATGGCACCGAAGCCACCCAACTGCTTGGCTCCTTCCTTGGAGAAGAGGTACTTCATCTGTCCCACATAGCCCTCCAGCGTCTGCACGCCCAGCTTGATGCCGGCGGGGAAGGAAGCGAAGAAGCCATAGTCCTTCTGCACCACGGGCAACAGGCGGTCGGTCTGTCCCACGGCATAGACACCCATCGTGAAGGCGGTGTCCACGCTGAGGCTTACGGTGTCCGTCACGCCTTGGCGTACATAGGTCAGCCGGATGTGGCGGAGTGCCTGGGAAAGGCTGTCTGAGGGAGCGGCGGCCAACGTCTGGCGGCGTTGCTCCATCTCGGCGCGGAAGTCCAGATAAGCAATGTTGCGTCCGTCCAGTTGGGTGATGCTGTCGCCCGGCTGGAGTCCGGCCAGTTGGGCGGGACTTTGCGCGGCAAGGCTATCCAATACGAAGGGGATGCGGAAGTCGGCGAAGCGGGTGCTGTCGGCCAAAAGACGATCCATCAGGCCGTCGGGGATGTAGACCGAAGTCTCCTTGCCGTCGCGCAGGACGGTGACTTGCCGCGCATCCACGATGCCCATCAGCAGGTCGGCTCCCATCCGTTCGAAGGGCACGCCGTCGGCACTGACGAGCACATCGCCGTCCTGGAAGCCCACTTGGTGCATCGTCTCGTTGAAGTCCATACCCAGCGGCGCCTTCTGCACGGGGATGTACGTGTCGCCCCAGGCAAAGAGAATCATCGAGTAGATGAACAGGGCCAGCAGGAAGTTGAACAGCACGCCGCCTATCATAATGAGCAGCCGCTGCCACGCAGGCTTCGAGCGGAACTCCCACGGCTGGGGCGGTTGCTTCATCTGCTCCAAGTCCATCGACTCGTCTATCATACCGCTGATTTTCACGTATCCGCCCAAGGGCAGCCAGCCGACGGCATACTCCGTCTCGCTCCGTTTGGGCTTGAACTTGAAGAGGGTGAACCAGGGGTCGAAGAAGAGGCAGAACTTTTCCACCCGCGTCTTGAACAGCCTGGCAAAGAGAAAGTGCCCCATCTCGTGGATAATCACCAAGAGCGACAGGCTCAGCACGAGCTGGAGGGCACGGATCAAGAATGTTTCCATTTGCGTTTACTATTTAAATAATAATTTATCGGTTTCGCTGTAGGGGCTGGGCTTGCCCCCGCCCAACCCAACAAGGATGTCTTTACGCATTCTATAGGGCGGGGGCAAGCCCCGCCCCTACAACGCTAAATTCCTGTTTACAATACTTCTTCCGCCACGATGCGCGCCATCTTGTCCGTCGCCACATAATCCTCATACGTGGGTTTGGCGATGAACGACACCTTCTCCATCGTGCGCTCAATGACATCGCTCATACCGAGGAAAGACACGCGGTCTTCCAAGAAGGCACGGACACAGATTTCGTTGGCGGCATTGACGATACAAGGCATATTACCGCCCCGATGCAGCGCCTCATACGCCAAGCCCAGGTTGCGGAAGCGCGTGGTGTCGGGCTGCTCGAACGTCAGACTTGCACACGTGGCGAAGTCCAACCGGGGGAAGGACGCCCGTACACGCTCAGGATAGCTGAAGGCATACTGGATGGGCAAGCGCATATCCGGCATACCCAGCTGTGCCTTGATGGCTCCGTCCTCGAACTGCACCATCGAGTGGATGACCGACTGCGGATGCACCACTACCTCTATCTGATCGGGGCGCACGCCGAAGAGCCACTTCGCTTCGATGACCTCGAAACCCTTGTTCATCATCGAGGCGGAGTCGATGGTGATTTTCGCGCCCATCTGCCACGTGGGGTGATGCAGGGCCTGCTCCTTAGTCACGGTGGCCAGTTGCTCGCGGGTATAGGTACGGAAAGGACCTCCCGATGCAGTCAGGATGACTTTCTCTATCGGATTGCCTACCTCGCCCGCCAGACATTGGAAGACGGCGGAGTGTTCGGAATCCACCGGAAGGATGGGCGTGCCGTTCACCCGCGCCAGGTCGTTGATGAGGTCGCCCGCCACCACCAGCGTCTCCTTGTTGGCCAAGGCGATGATCTTACGGGCACGGATGGCGTTGATGGTCGGTTTCAATCCGGCGTATCCCACCATAGCGGTCAATACAATGTCGATGGGTTGCTCCTGTACAATCTGACAGAGGGCATCCTCGCCTGCATAAACCTTGATGGGAAGGTCGGCCAAAGCCTCCTTCAGTTGGGGGTATTTCGATTCGTTGGCTATCACCACGGCCTCGGGTTGGAATTTCCGCGCCTGGGCTATCAGCTCGTCCACACGGTTGTTGGCAGTCAGCACATAGGCCTCGTAGCGGTCGGGGTGCTCCTCGATGACTTGCAAGGCTTGGGTGCCGATGGAGCCGGTGGATCCGAGTATGGCTATCTGTTTCTTCATATATACCTTATATTATATATAATGTGTCTTAGAATACGATGAATTGTTCGGCATTGACCGGCCTTCCCCGGTGCCAAAGCTCGAAGTGCAGGTGGGGGCCTGTGGTCAGCGTGCCGGTGTTACCTACCAGGGCGATGGCTTCGCCTCCTTTCACGGCATCGCCCTCGGCCTTGAGCAGAGAGCCGCAATGTTTGTAGACGGACACGAAATCCTGGCGGTGCTGGACGACGATGACATACCCCGTCTCTGCCGTGTAGGTACTCATCAATACCGTGCCGTCCAAGGTGGCCAATACACTCTCGCCGGGATTGGCGGCAATGTCCGTGCCGAAGTGCTTGCCCTCGGCATCGAAAGGAGCGGACACCATACCACGTGTGGGCAGGTAGAAGATGAGGCCGTCAGCATCGGTGCGGGCGGTGATGTTGGTCAGGTTGTATTTCTCGGCTTCCTCATACTTCTTGCGGAAGTCGGCTTCGCGCTGGGTGCGCTCCATCAGGGAGTCTTCACGCAAGAGGGTGAGCGAATCCATACTCTGCACAGTGTCTGTCTTGATGTCTCCGCGGAAGATGTCCTGGATGTTCATCACGTAGAGATTCTGCCGCTCCAATACCTGCAGGAGGGAGTCGGCGCGCAAGGCGTTGTTTACCACCTGTTCGCGCATCTCGCTGTTCATATAGCCCGGCAAGTAGTTGCGCAGGGGGGTGAAAGATACTATCAATGCGGCCACGACGAACAGCCCCAGCAACGTGAAGAGCAGGATGGAGATGCCGTTCAGCTTGGACACATAGAGACTGGCCACCTCCTCCAACGTATTTTCGTTGGTGATGGTCAGCCGATACTTGAACTTGATGTCCTTCCAAAACGGCTTCCGTTTCTTTTTCTTCTTCGTAGTTGCTGTCATACGCTGTATTATATCTCTTCCGCCTCCTCCAAGTCAATCAATCCTTCGGGCAGGCGAACGGTAATGACACGATGCTTGGTGTCGATGTCCAGGATAAACTCCTCGCGGGCAGGTACCAGCAATTCCTCGCCAGCACGGTCGATGACAAAGAGTGTATTGGGGGTGGAGGTGTCCACATCGGCGACTTCACCCAGATGTCCGTGCACGGTGTCCTCCACGCGGAAGCCTGTGAAGAAATCCCACGAGAGTTCGCCCGGACCGGCCTCCTCCGCGTGCTTCACGGGGAAGTACACGGGAGTGTTGGTAAACACACGGGCCTGCTCCTGTGTATCCACACCTTCGAGCTTCATCAGGGCGGTGGTGTCCGAACGGAAGCGGTAGCTCTCGATGAAGAATGGTACTAGGATGCCATCCATCGGACACACCACATACTCCGCCTCCACGCGGTCGAAGATGTCGTCCGTGAAGGTGAACTGCAACTCGCCGCCGATGCCGTGCGGTTTGTTGAACATACCTATTTTATATACTTCCTCCGGTCGTATCATATCCGTGTGATTCTTGCTCCGATGGCGTTCAATCGCTGTTCAATGTCTTGATAACCGCGGTCAATCTGCTCGATGTTGTGGATGCGGCTGATGCCGTCCGCACTCATCGCGGCGATGAGCAGGGCGATACCCGCGCGGATATCTGGCGAAACCATATTCCCACCGCGCAGA
>DXBX01000045.1 GCA_019116285.1 Candidatus Bacteroides merdigallinarum | reverse complement strand
AGACAAAACCCTCTTGCGTGACCTGTTCGACAAGACTAATTTCAATGATGTCAAAGATCTATATAATCCCATTATTCCGGGGCTATTTGATTAATTGTTTAACTCGTCCCATTTTAACGGGACACTAATGTCTTCATTTATCAATTCAAGGTCATCGGCAAGCTCTTTGAAAAAGTTCCACCTTAAAACCTTTGATATCTGTTTAAGCTGTACGATGTCAATTTTGCTGCGCTTGAATATGTCATACACATTGTTCCTTTGACAGCAAATCAATCGTGCAAACTCTGTGATTGGAATTTGCTGTTTCCTCACCTCCTTTTCGATAAGTTTGCCAATGGTTAATTTTTCACTTTCCATATTGCATAATATTTATGGATACAAAGTTACAGAACGAAATATACGCAAAGAAGAAATAGGTGTATCATGTTATTGTGCATAATGTATTAATTTCAAGAATATTCAATAATTCCTCGACAAGTTATTGCGGTCTTATCTTATCCCTTACACGAATAATTGCAGCGATTTATTTAAAAAGCCAGATTTAGCCACTCTCTCTATTTAAAAATCTATAAAAACTCTCTGTAATTTCATGGAATTACAGAAGGTCACTATTACAGAGTTTCGCTTCAGAAAGGTCACCTGAAGGTCACCAAATAAAAGAAAAAGCACCTACAAATCTTTGTAAGTGCTTGATTATTAAAGTGGACCAGCCAGGGCTTGAACCTGGGACCTCCAGATTATGAGTCTGTTGCTCTAACCAACTGAGCTACAAGTCCAATGCTTTCTTTCGTAAGATAGCGGGGACAAAAGTAGTGCTTTTCTGCGAGATATGCAAAATATAGAGCGTGATTTTAAGATTTTTCGCTCAGAACTTATATTTGCGACGAGGATTCTTCGGAAACCACCCCTTGCGAACACGCTCCTCTTGCTCGAATACTTCTTTGATGGTCCAAAAAGAAGAGAAAGCGAAGACGCCCAACAAAGAGGACACAAAGAAATCTGACACACACACTGAAGCAAGCACGCCACCAAGGCCTAATAACAAGAAGACCCACCAGCAACGTGTGCCCCAATAGTATTCGGCCTTGACCACGACAGGGTGAAACAGGCCAATAATGAGAAATGTGCAGATACCCAGCACTAGCCCTGCCACACGGTATTCAGTCAGCAACTCCTCCATACGGGCTTATTCCGGACAAATGGGAATTTCCTTCTTGATGCTCTGCTCAAGCGAGATGAGGGTTTCGGTAGAGATTACACCTGGAATCTCCTGCATCTTGCTGTTCAACAGTTCCATCAAATGCTCATTGTCACGGGCATAGAGCTTGGTCAACATGGTGTAAGGGCCGGTAGTGAAGTGACACTCTACAATTTCAGGAATCTTCTCCAATTCAGCTACTACGGCTTTGTACATGGAGCCCTTTTCCAATTTGATACCCACATAGGTGCAAGTACGATAACCCAAGGATTTGGGATTGACGTGATACCCCGAGCCGATAATAACGCCCAGGTCTATCAGGCGCTGCACACGCTGGTGGATGGCTGCGCGCGACACACCACATTCTGCTGCCACGTCCTTGAACGGGATGCGGGCATTCTGCGAGATAATCTCCAGAATCTGTCGGTCAAGACTATCTATTTTTTCCATAACTTGAAGTATAAAGGTAATACTCTTATCAAAAAGTAAGCAAATATAGGAATTTATTCTAATTTATCCATCTAAAACGGGAAAAAATTGCAGAGATTGCATAAAAAACGGGCAAGACCAATGCTTTTGCAGCATTTGCCTTGCCCGTATGCGCGAACAAATATCTTTTTTACTTATTTCTCAATGCCCAGCAATTCCACCTCGAAGATAAGAGCGGAGAAGGGTTTGATTTTGCCGCTGTTGCGCGAACCATAAGCCAAATCATAGGGAATATAAAGCTCCCACTTGGAACCTACAGGCATCATCGTCAATGCCTCTGTCCAGCCCTTGATAACCTGGTTGGCGCGGAATGTGGCAGGTTTACTCTTACCGTTCTTGTCCTTGCGCTTATAAGAGCTGTCGAATTCAGTACCGTCGATAAGAGTTCCCTTGTAATTAACGCTCACCTTGCTGGTGTCAGCAGGCACGGGGCCATTACCCTTAGTAATGATTTTATATTGCAAACCGCTGGGAGTAGTCTGTACACCTTCCTTGGACTTGTTTTCTGCCAGGAATTTCTCGCCGGCAGCCTTGTTGTCAGCGAATTCAACGGCAAGGGCTTTCTCACGCACAGCTTCCATCTCGGTGCGCATATAAGTCTGCGCTTCCATCTGGGTCATCACATCTTCCTTACCCAGCGTACCGGCCACAAAACCTGCCAACATCTGCTCGCGGCTCAGTGTCTGCGTGCTGTCATTGCCGAAAATCTGACGGTTAAAGCCTTCCACCCATTGCTTGCTGACCATCTGGCCTACTTGCAGACCAATGATATAGGCAACATCTTCCGGATCCAACTTGGCGGCACCTTCATTGAAACCTTTCACGAAGTTGATCATCTGCGTAGAATCGATGCCTTGCTGCATCAGGAATTGATCAAGGCCTTGCGTGCGGGCCATACCGATAGCGTAGGACAGAGAATCCACGCTGTTCTCCAAATTTCCTTTCGAGCTTTGACCCGAACAAGAACTGAGGCCGGCGGCAAGAGCCACGGCCACTAACAAAGATAACTTTTTCATTTACTTTAATGTATTTATTTGTTGTTCAATACTTTCAGCAGTTCCACCTCAAATACCAGCGTGCTGTGGGGCGGAATCATCTCGCCGGCTCCCTGTGCGCCATAGGCCAGTTCACTGGGAATATAGAGTTTCCACTTGGCACCTTCGGGCATCAGTTGCAGGGCTTCCACCCAGCCGGGAATGACTTGGTTAACACCGAACGTGGCGGGTTGTCCGCGGCGGATAGAGCTGTCGAACAGCGTGCCATCCAACAGGAAACCTTCGTAGTGGCACTCCACGCGGTCGGTCAGTTTGGCGCGGACAGCACTGGGGTCTCCCGCCTTCAGCACCTCATATTGCAGACCGCTGGGCAGAGTGGTCACCTCCGGGCGTTTCTTGTTTTCCTCCAGGAATTGCTTGCCTTTCTCGATGTTCTCGGCATTGACTTTCTGCTCCAGTTCTTCGAAATACTTGTTTACAATCTCGCGGGCTTCCGCATGCGTGATGACGGTCTGATTACCGTCCAATACATCTTTCACTGCTTGCGCAAAGTCCTCCACAACGAGGCCGCGCGCACCCATGCCCCACAGGTTTTGGCCTATACCCAGGCCGATGGCGTAACTGAATTTATCCATATTTCTGTATTAATAAGTCACCTACATACCTCTGAGAGTAGGCGATTTAGTTTTGCAGGTCGCAAAAGTACGTCTTTTATTTGGATATGAGACAGTCCATCGGATTAAAAATTCTTAGCGGAGTGGAAAAAGCTCCAGTCTTTGCTCCGCAATACAATGGCTTCCACTCCGCGATACAATGGCTCGCGCTCCGCGATACCTTCGCTTGCGCTCGCCGGAGCCGAAGAATAAGCAGGAGGATATCTTTCCGAAATGCAAAGAAAAACTAAATGATGTGCCCCGATGAACGATGAATGCGGAAATGCGGTATCTTTGGAGAAACTTAATGGATAAAACTATGAAAAAGAACCTGGTAGTATTGTCCGGCGCCGGTATGAGCGCCGAAAGCGGCATCAGCACCTTCCGCGACGCGGGAGGCCTGTGGGAGCAGTATCCTGTAGAGCAAGTGGCCACTCCCGAGGGCTATGCGCGCAATCCCGAACTGGTCATCAACTTTTACAACGAACGGCGCAAGCAACTGCAAGAGGTACAACCCAACGAAGGACACCGAGGTGTAGCCGCATTGGAAAAGGATTTCAACGTGACCGTCATCACGCAAAATGTGGACAACCTGCACGAACGCGCGGGCAGCACGCATGTTATTCACCTACACGGTGAACTGACCAAAGTATGCTCCAGCCGGGATCCCAACAATCCGCATTATATCAAGGAGCTGAAGCCGGAAGAATACGAAGTGCATATGGGTGACCTGGCGGGAGACGGCAGTCAGTTGCGCCCCTTCATCGTATGGTTTGGCGAAGCGGTGCCGGAGATTGAGACGGCCGTCCGCTACGTGAAGAAGGCGGATATCTTCGTCATCATCGGCACCTCGATGAATGTCTATCCCGCCGCAGGCTTACTGTATTATGTGCCCGACGGAGCCGAGGTCTACCTCATCGACCCCAAGCCTGTAGATGTACATAGCGACCGCACCGTACACGTGATACAGAAAGGTGCGTCGGAAGGCGTGAAGGAACTGCAAAGGCTGCTGGGTGTCTGAGGCGTTCAGCGCTTCAGAAGCAGTCGGAGGACAAACCACGCATGGTATGCCACAGTACTAACCCATCCGTAGTGCCGACACATGATACGGAAGCGCTCCAAGAGCGAGGCACGACGATTGGCGGTGGTTAAGCCCTCGTCCAAATAGTCGATGACGACAAGATGGGCATTGTGCAAGGTTTGAGCCTTCTTCATCACGCGAATACACCAGTCGAAGTCGGCAGAGAAGCGGTAGCGCAGGTCATATGGCTCCACCAGGTCGCGACGGGCAAAGAAAGCCTGATGGCAGACCAACATGCCTTGGCGGAAACTTTTCCATGTCAGCACTTCCGGCGGGGAGAGGCGGCGCTTACGGACAAAGTGGCCTTCGGCATCCACCAAGTCCGTATCACCATAGATGACGCCGGGCAGGGTGTCGTGTGGGGCGAGAGAATGAACTATCTGCTGCAGCGTGTCATCCTCGTGGAAACTGTCGCCGGCATTGAGGAAACAGAGGTAGTCACCCGTAGCCAAGGCGATACCCTTGTTCATGGCGTCATACAGGCCCTTGTCCGGCTCGCTGACCACGCAGGCGATACGGTCGCGATAGCGGTTGACAATAGCCAGTGTGTTATCTTTCGAGGCGCCATCTATGATGATGTACTCCACGTGATGGTAGGTCTGCGCAATGACGCTTTGTATGGTGTCTTCCAATACGGCACCGGCGTTATAAGTAACGGTAATAACGCTGAAGGTGGGAACAGGACGGTTGTGCATATCAGAGTTTATTATACAATTCAATAAACCGCCGTGCCACGGTATCCTCAGAGTAGTGGGTCACGGCCTTGCGGCAAGCTTGTTCGGCCAGGCTGGAACAATCCGGATCGGTCAGGGTCCAGTAGATACCATTGGCAAAATCCTCGGCGGACTTGTAGGTGGCCACATAGCCGTTGTGCAGATGGTCTATCATCTCCGGGATGCCACCCACATTGAAGCCCACACAAGGCGTTCCACAAGCCATAGCCTCCATAATGGTATTAGGCAGATTATCCTCCAGTGAGGGAGTAACAAAGATATCCACGGCGTTGTAAATATCCACCAGGCGATGATCATCGCGCACGAAATCCAAAGGATAGACGCGGAAAGGCAACATATCCTTCAGTTGCTGAGAATACTTGCCGAAGGTCACCACTCCCAACTGTTCTTTCAATTCAGGATGTCGTTCGGCCAATAGGCGACACGACTCCACCAGGTAATCGATGCCCTTGCGCTTGTCCGTGATTTTCACCGAGCCGAACAGCATCAGCCGCTTGTCTTGCGGCAGGCGGCAACGCTCACGCGCCGCAACCTTATCATGCGGACGGAAGAGGTTGGTGTTGATAGGATTGGGGATAGTAATCACGGGTTGGCCCGCCAACAAGCTGCTCTGCCGGGCCTGTTCACCCAACCAACGACTACAGGTAACGAAGTGGATGCGGTGATGGGCATAAAGCTCCCGCTTCTTATGGAATATACGGTAGGAAAGATCGTGTTCGCGCCGTCCATCATTGATAAAGGGACAGTTATGACACTCCGTACGATAATGGTCGCAGCCACGTGTATAATGACAGATGCCGGTGCAAGGCCATAAATCGTGCATAGTCCAGACTACCGGCTTTCCCGATTCCAGAATCTTGCCCAATCCCTGCAAGGATAACATACCTTGATTGACCCAATGTAAATGAATGATATCAGCCTGCTGAAACTCGGGCAAAGAGGTAATATCCGTTCCTGTATTGGCGATGTCTACGGCAAACAAGTTCTTCCGGCTGAAGCGGTTGGCCATCCAGATGACCACACGCTCCCACACAAACTTCCACACCAACCACCAGCTCTGCCGGAGTGGCACGACAGTGATTTGATCCGTTTCTTTGTCGCGCACCAGCATCTTGGCTTTGATGCCATGATTCTTCAACGCTTCCAACAGGCGGCCGGCAGCAATAGCCGCACCTCCCATACGTTCGGAGGTATTTATCAGCAAGACTCTCATAACAAGGCTACTATTTGCAAGACAGGAAGACTTTCCCTGCTTTTGACTGCAAAAGTACGTTTTTTCTTTTACAAACCTTTGCTATCAGGCTCCAAAATCGCCCTTCAGTGTACGTTTTATGCGACGGATGGCTTTCGCCCAAAAACCAAAATGGCGATGATAATAGCGGGCATAGGCCCGGCGGGCGGCACGGTTCTCTTCAATCGGAGTGATCTTTACGACGGGCAAAGGCTCCTGCCGCAAGACGGAAGCATAAAGTCCTCCCCCTCCACAATTGGTACCACTACCATCGAAGCCACCGTTCTGTACCAGCGAGCGGCCCACATTGAGCGAGAGCACGTCGGCCAGGAAGAGGCTGGCGTTCCAGCGGATGGCCCAAGAATTATTCTTGCCCTCCACCTGCCGGCGGAGCATACGGGTGTAGCGGTAAGTACCGTCGAAGTCGAAGGTGCGGGTCAGTCTCCTGGCTTCCAATTCGTGCAGCAGGGCACGGCCATCGGGATTGAACAGTCGCCAGGCACGACGCCAAGTGGCCCAACCCCAGCTGCCGGTCCACTTAATGAGGAAAGTATCGGGCAGGGAGGGGTCTTGCGTAAAGTCACAGGCCTGGATATGACCTACGCGCGGTTCGTCCTTATAGGTTTCTAAAGCTTCGTTCATGAAGCGCAGGAAGGCGGGCGAGAGGATGAGGTCGTCTTCCAGGACAATGACGCGGTCGAAGTCGCGCAGGAGGGTGGTCACGCCGTCAATGACATTGCGTGCCAGTCCCCAATTGTCCGTGCGTTCCACGATATGTACCTCAGCAAAGCCGGTCAACGAATGAAGGTAGCGGCGCACATCGTCCACAGCGGGACGGGCAGCCGCGTCGCGAGGGGCATCAGAGTAAATGAACAGCTGACTTTGTGCAGACTCCGGATTCTGCAACAGGCTCTCCACCAGTCGGCGCGTGTGAGCCGGGCGGTTGTAGGTGAAGAGGAGGATGGGAGCGTAAGTAGGGGTGGTCATAAGCATCAATTTCTATTTATATATTCGATTCAGTGCCGCCTGCAACGCTTCCAGGTACCCACGTCCGAAGCGCAGGTCCGGCTCCATGTAGTTGCCTTCGGCCCATTCGTTCCAGGACTTCAAGAAGACAATACGGTGTTCAGCAGGTTTATCGACCAGGTTGTGCAATGTGGCCTCTACATGCACCTGGAACTTGGCGGGAGTGGAATGGACCAGGATATGTCCCTTGCGACCCGAACGGGGCGAATGGTCCCAATTGGGGATGAGCGTGGGATAGCAATCCTCGCGACGGTCCTCCGGTCCGGTGAAGAAGTGGGCGGCACGGGCATAGTCCACAATGCGGCCCCGGCCGAAGCCTACGCGCATCAGCTTCATCCAAGCCTTCTCCACGAAAGAGAAGTCCCGACGGAAGAAGTCGAAAAGGCGCACCACGTTCACAGCATCAAAGCCCTGAGAACGCAGGCGGTCTATCTCAGAGGCGTGGTCGGTCTGGCCCACAAAGTGGATGCCGGGCAGACCTTCGGCTTGGGCCAGGCGTTGCCACAAGGCGATGAAACGTGGGGCATCGGGCAATTCGTCGGGATTATAGACCATGAACAAGGGCTTGCCGTCCACACGGATGTAGCGGTGGTCGCGGAAGGCAGGCAACAGGGCACGGAAGTGGGCTTCGTAGTCGGCATTGCCCGGATAGAGCTGCTCCATCAGGACGCGGTGCGTGCCTTCCTTGCTGAACTGCTTGTCCTCCCAGCTGTGGTTGGCCCAGGCGAGGCAGAAGGGGAAGTCGGGCTGCCCGGACTGCAACACCTCGTCGAAGGGGCGTTGCAGGAGGCGGCGACCGTTGCCAAACCAATAGTGCCAGTAGCAGAAGCCCTCCACGCCATACTGCCGGGCCATGTCCGCCTGCTCCCGGCGGGTCTCGGGGACACGCAGGTCGTAGTAGCCCAGGTCGGCAGGGACGCGCGGCTGGTAGTGTCCGCGAAACAGGGGGCGTGCCTTGCCCACATTGGTCCATTCGGTGAAGCCTTTGCCCCACCAGGCATCGTTCTCCGGCGTGGGGTGGAACTGGGGGAGGTAGAAGGCAATGACACGGGCGGGAGTATCTTTCGTTTCCATAAGCAATCAGTGTTTACGTGAGAAGATTTTGTTGAGGAACCGCCGCAGGCTGTATCGTCTCAGCTTTTGCCGCACGATGCCGGGCAGTGCCTTTATATAATATAAGGTGTAACCGCTGGCCCGCAGTTCGCTCCACCAGACGGAGGAACGCGGCACCCGCAGGCTGTTCCAAGGCTTGTCCGCCCCCACGAAGTGCAACTGCACGGGACAGGCCAAGGCATCGGCATACCTATCCTCGCACGCCTTGCGGTCGAGGGGAAAGACGTCGCTGAAGGTGCAGAACACGGCCTCGGCGGGCGGGATGCGATAGTAGGTGTTGGCCACCACGAAACGCAGGGGCATCTGCCGGACGTGGGGATAGCAGCAGAGTATCAGGCAATCCTGCTCGGGCAAGCGGAGACGGGGATAGTTCGCCTTATAAAACTCGGTCAGGCGGTGCTGGATGCCGTCCTCGCGCATCCGCTTGAGGTTGAAGAGCATATAGCCTGCCGCGATTTCCTTGCGGAGGATGCGCTGCTCATCGGGCGTGAAGTCGCCGGCATACCGGGCCATGCGGTCGCTCTCCAACACCTGCCCCACCCCTGCATAGTAGAAGGACTCGCCGGGACAGAGGAAGTAGGACGGCGCGATGTCGTCCGTGAAGGCCACGTCCACGTCCGAACAGAGGATGCGGTCGTACTGCGGGAAGAGGTCGGGCGCCAGCAGCTTGTAGTAGATTTCCTTGGAGAAGTGCCCCTTCTGCCCGCGGATTTCCTCCGTGTCGAAGGCCGACACGTCTATGAACTCCAGCGTGCCGCGCCCGGTGCGCTCCACCAGCCGCGCCAGCCGCCGGCGGTCTGCCTGGGGGATGTCCGTGTAGAGCACGTAGAGGCGGTACGTGTATCGCGCATCGGCCCGGCGCAGCAGCGAATGGAAGGCCACGGCGGCGGGCACCACGTAGTGACGGTCGAAGGTGAAGAAGATGGGTATCTGCGTCATAAGCATGATGGGTGTAAGGGGATGATGTATCGCCCGTGGTCGCGGACAAAGAACAGGGGCAGGAAGAAGGCACGCAGGCGGCGCGTCATCTTTCCCTGCACGTCGGGCGCGGCTTCGCGGTTGTGCCTCAGGCAGAGGCGGCAGACAGAGAGCAGCGCGCCGAGGCTGCCCCGCGCCATTCCCCGGACGGCCTTTGCCGGCAGGGGAGAAGAGAACGTCACCCGCTCTGCCAGCACGGAGAAGTATCGGCGCGTCCGCTCGCGGTTGTCCGGCAGCCGCAGGGCTTCCACCGCCCGGAGGTAGCCGTCCCACTTGCCCTGCTTGCGCGGCGAGGGGTTGAACGTCGTGGCTGCCGTGTGCCGCCGCCACTGCACCAGGGACTGACGCACATACCGCAACGGCCCCTGCGCGGCGGCCACGGCGTATATCAGGTAGTCGTAGGAGATTCCGTCATCGGCAAAGCGGGCCAACATCGGCAACAGCTCGCGGCGGAACATCATCTGATGCCCGTAGGCCCGCGGGTAGAGCACCGCCCCCAGCGAGGGGATGAGCGGCGGCAAGGGGCGCGTGTGTAACAGTCCCAGTTCGCGGCGGTCGTTGGTCATCAGCGTGGAGTTGTGGAAGACGAGGGGTGCATCGCCCATCTCGCGCGCCAGCACCTCCAGTTTGTCCGGGTGCCAAATGTCGTCCTGGTCGCAGCAGGCAATGAGGTCGCCTTCGGCCCGCTGCACGGCGGTGAGGAAATTGCGGTTGTACCCCACCCTTTCGGGATTGGCAAAGAGGCGGATGCGGAGGCCGGGATGCCGCTGCTGATAATCGCGCAGCAAGTCCATCGTCCCGTCCGTGGAGCCATCGTCCTGCACCACCAGTTCATACGGGGGCAGCGTCTGGGCCAACAGCGAGTCGAGCTGTTCACCCAAGTAAGCCGCGCCGTTGCAGGTGCACATTATGACAGAAATATTTACCATGTCCTTTTTGTCTCCTTTTTCTTTGCCTGTTTTATAACTATATGATAATCAGCCTGCTGCATAGGCCTATATGTATCGTTCACCGAGGTCTAGTCCTACACCCCGTCGAGGTCTAGTCCTACACCCCGTCTAGGTCTAGTCCTACACCCCGCCTAGGACTAGTCCTCGTTTCGGGGTCAATACCATGTCATGTTTTTTCATCATCCGGCGTATCTCCTTTCTTCTTCCGGAAATAGGCCCACGCCTCGCGGAAGGTCTGCACGCGGCAGAGCATCATCAGCCCCACATAGAGCGCGACAGCCATCGCCACCTTGGCAACGAACGACACATGGATATTCTCCGTCACGTGCGGCACGGCGAAGCCCGTCAGCCACATGGTCCCTGCGGCCATCAGCAGGAAGGGCACCGTGTCGCGCAGCGCGTCCCACAAAGATAAGCGGATTTCGCGCCACGCAAGATAGTGCCAGACAAAGGTCCACCCGATGTTGACCGCCACGTAGCACATCACCATCCGCTCCATCCCCAGCCGGTAGCACGTCAGCGCGACGGCCACCTGCACCACGCCCTGGGCGATGACGTTCCACATGTACACGTCGCTCCGCCCGCGGCTGACAATCAGGTTGGAATACAGGTTTTGGATGGGAATGAACGCGCTGCCCACGCAGAGCATCCGGAGCAGGCCCGCACTGCGCGCCCACTTGTCGGTGATGGCGATGGTTATCAGTTCCGGTGCCACCAGCGACAATCCCAGCAGGCAGGGGAAGCTGACAAAGGCCACGAAGCGCAGCATCTTGCGGAAGACGCGCACCTGCCGTTCGCGGTCGTCGTCCACCTGGCGGAGCACCGGTTGCGCCACGCCCTGCACCATGCCTTGGATGACGGAGTAGCCCATGTAGTTCCACTTGTTGCTCTGGTTGAAGAAACCCACCTCGCGGGCGGCGTAGCAGCGGCCCAGCACCACGCTCAGCAGGTTGTAGTTGATGTGCTGGAAGACGTTCGTCACCAGCAGGCGCGAACTGAAGGCCAGCATTCCCCGCAGCGGGCGGAAGTCCCAACGGCACGTCGGACGCCAACCGGAGTAGTGCCAGCGCAAGGCCGTCACGCAGCAGACGTAGACGATGCTCTGCGTCGCGATGCCCCAATAGGCCATCCCCTGCCACGCCATCAACACGCCCACCGTGCCCGACACGGCCAGGGCGACGAGCATCACCACGGCATTCTCCTTCACCTTCAGGTTGCGGAAGATGACGGCGTAATGGGCCACGCCCGTGCTCGATATGAGGAAGCCCAAGAAGCTATATCTTGCCAACGGCGTCAGCTCGGGCGTATGATAAAAGTCGGCAATGAGTGGCGCGCACAGGAAGAGGATGACGTAGAGCGACGCACCCATCAGCGTGCTGAACCAGAAGACGGCGTTGTAGTCGCGGTGACAGGCATCCTTCTTGTTGGCCAGCGCGGCGGTGAATCCGCTCTCCTGCAGCGTCGAGGCGATGAGGCTGAAGATGGAGAGCATCCCCACCATGCCGTAGTCCGCCGGCGTCAGCAGCCTCGCCAGGAAGATGCCGAAAAGGAGGTTCAGCAACTGCTGCACGCCGTTGCTGACGCCTCCCCAAAACAGGCCGCGGGCGGTCTTTTCCTTTAATGAAGATGGCTCTTCATTCTTCATTCCCGTCCTTCATCTAACTTATTTCACCTCGCTTCCCGGCTTCACCTCGCGCAACGTGGTGGTCACGGCCAGCGAGCCGTCCCAATCCTCGGCGCTGAGAATCATGCCCTCGCTCACCAGGCCGTTCTTGAACTGGCGGGGAGCCAGGTTGGCGATGAACAAGACTTGCTTGCCCACCAATTCCTCGGGCTTATACTGTTGGGCGATGCCGCTCACGATGGTGCGGTTCTCCAGGCCGTCGGCTATCTTGAACTGCAACAGCTTCTTCATCTTGGGCACAGCCTGGCACTCCAATACGGTGCCCACGCGGATGTCCAGCTTCTCAAATTCTTCGAAGGAGATGACGGGCTTCACGGGGTTGGCCTTGTAGTTGGCCGCCTCGTTGGCCTTCTTCGTGGCCAGCAGCTTGTCCACCTGCGCCTGGATGGTGGCGTCGTCTATCTTCTCGAACAGCAGGACGGCTTCGCCCAACTGGTGTCCTGCGGGCAGGAGGTCCGTATGGCCCAGGTTGTCCCACTCCAGGTGCTCCACGTTCAGCATCTCGCGCAGCTTCTTGCTGCTGAAGGGCAGGAACGGCTCGAAGGCGATGGCCAGGTTGGCCACAAGTTGCAGGGCGATGTTCAGGATGGTGCCCACGCGCTCCATGTCCGTCTTGGCCAGCTTCCACGGCTCGGTGTCGGCCAAGTATTTGTTGCCGATGCGTGCCAGGTTCATGGCCTCCTTCTGCGCGTCGCGGAACTTGAAGATGTCCAGCAGTTTCTCCACCTCCGCCTTGACGTCGGCAAACTCTTGCAAAGTCTCCCGGTCGTAGGCACTTAGTTCGCCACACGCAGGCACTTTGCCGTCGAAGTATTTCTTGGTCAGTTGCAGGGCGCGGTTGACGAAGTTGCCATAGACGGCCACCAGCTCGTTGTTGTTGCGTGCCTGGAAATCCTTCCACGTGAAGTCGTTGTCCTTCGTCTCCGGGGCATTGGCGGTCAACACATAACGCAGCACATCCTGCTTGCCGGGGAAGTCCTGCAGGTACTCATGCAGCCAGACGGCCCAGTTGCGCGAGGTCGAAATCTTGTCGCCCTCCAGGTTGAGGAATTCGTTGGAAGGCACGTTGTCCGGCAGGATGTACGAGCCTTCAGCCTTCAGCATGGCGGGGAAGACGATGCAGTGGAAGACGATGTTGTCCTTGCCGATGAAGTGGATGAGGCGCGTTTCCGGGTCTTTCCACCACTTTTCCCAGTCATCGGGCAGCAGTTCCTTGGTGTTGCTGATGTAGCCGATGGGCGCATCGAACCATACATACAGCACTTTGCCCTCGGCTCCTTCCACGGGCACGGGGATGCCCCAGTCGAGGTCGCGGCTCACGGCACGGGGTTGCAGGCCCATGTCCAGCCAACTCTTGCACTGGCCGTAGACGTTGGGGCGCCACTCCTTGTGGTCCTCCAGAATCCATTGGCGCAGCCAGGCTTCGTGCTTGTCCAGGGGGAGGTACCAGTGCGTCGTCTCCTTCATCACCGGTTCGCTGCCGCTGATGGCGCTCTTGGGATTAATCAACTCCGTGGGGCTGAGCGTCGAGCCGCATTTCTCGCACTGGTCGCCGTATGCTCCCTGGGCGTGGCAACGGGGACATTCGCCCGTGATGTAACGGTCGGCCAAGAAAGTCTTGGCTTCCTCATCATAATATTGCATCGAAGTCTTTTCGATGAACTCGCCCTTGTCGTAGAGCTTGCGGAAGAAGTCCGATGCCGTCTGATGGTGTACCTTCGAGGTAGTACGTCCATACACGTCGAACGAGATGCCGAACTCCTCGAACGACTTCTTGATAAGCTCGTGGTAGCGGTCCACAATGTCCTGCGGCGTGCAGCCTTCTTTCTTGGCGCGGATGGTGATGGGCACCCCGTGCTCGTCGCTTCCGCCGATGAAGAGGACTTCCTGCTTCTTCAGGCGCAGGTAGCGGACATAGATGTCGGCGGGCACATACACTCCCGCCAGGTGGCCGAT
>DXBX01000044.1 GCA_019116285.1 Candidatus Bacteroides merdigallinarum | reverse complement strand
GTTTGAGGATGTTCTCCTCGAAGGCGCACATTTCCTCCTCATCGCCCAGCACCTTGATGACGTTGCCCCGCGCCACGATGCGCAGCTTGGGGTAGAGTGCCTTGATGAGTTGCATGTTGGCATTGTTCACGCCATAGAAGATGACGGGATCTATGTCTTCGAGTACAATCAGTTTTTCTATCATTCGTCAGTGTTGAGTTTCTGCTATTTTGCGCAAAGGTAGTGAAAGGTTTGCATAGTTAGTGCGGGGCGTGTGCATTTTTTGTGCGAAGGCTTGGACAAAACGTTACTTTGCCGTATCTTTGCCTATCATTTATAGCTTAGTAGACTTATGGCAACTCTGACTTTGGAATCCATGCAGAACGAACTGATTCGCGACGTACTACGCGTGGACAATATCGACATATTGAAGAAAGTGCGCAACCTGCTGCGCCGAGAAGAGCGCAAGACAAGCGCGTATGCCGCCCCATCCTCTACCCCTTCCACTGTGGCGGAAGAAGCCGAGCCCTATATGACCAAAGAAGAAATCCTGGCGAACTTCGACCAGGCCTGCAAGGAACTGAAACTGAATCTGGAAGGGAAACTGGAGTTTAAAACCGCAGAAGAGTTACTCAATGAATTGTAGGATTACTTATACTCCCGATTTTGCCAAAGCATTAAAGAAGCGCAGCAAAAGATATCGGTCAATGAAGCAGGATTATGCGCAATTACTCGAAGAACTGCATGCCAATCCTTTCATCGGCACAGACCTCGGCCATCACTTGCGCAAAGTCCGCCTTGCCATTACCTCGAAAGGCAAAGGTAAAAGTGCGGGTGCCCGGGTGATAACCTACACCGTCATTATTGCGCAGACAGAAACCGAGGTCAAGCTCATCACCATTTATGACAAGTCCGAACGGGAGAACATCAACGATGCCGAACTGCTGGATATTCTTCGCCGAAACAACATAGAGTAACTGTTATCCGATATACATCACCTCCCCTCCATCACTTCCCGCATACCTCCTCAGCAACTCCTGCGTCATCTCCGCCGCCTCGCGCAATCTATTTTCATCCCCGTCATAACCATTGATAATGGCCAGAATATGCCGCGTGCCGATGTCCATCTTCGTCCGTTCGTGGTCGCTGGTGGGCGTGCCGATGCCGCCAAGGGTGTCGCGCCACACGGGCAGTCCTTCGATATTGAGCGGGCCACGGCCGATGCCTTCGAAGGGTTCTCCCGCCTGCCCCACTCCCAGACATAAATCCACTCCCTGAATCTTGTCCGCATCAAAACCGCCGATGCTGTAGCCCGTGCGTAGGGAGACGAGGTTAATCAAATCCACCAGGGTGTCAATCCGATATAATTCCAATCCGCGCAGCAAACGGCGGCGCAATGCCTCGGCCGAAGGACGGTAGCGACTGGGGTCCTTGCCCAGACGGCGATAGGCTTCGCGCGTAGCGGCGATGGCGGGTTGCTGCTTGATGCTGTCCGCCGTCTCGCGGGCACGCAGTTCTTGGGTAAAAGCGTCAATCTCCTGCCACAGACCTTCGCAGAAAGGCGTGTTGGAGACTTCGGCATAGACGGCCGCGCCACGGTATTCGGGGCAGCGGGATGTCAGTTCGGTAGAAAGAGTAAGATGAAACATAAATGATAATTTATCGGGGTATTTTTTAGACGCGGATTTTGCGGATTGAGCGGATCTTAAAGAAGGCTTCGCCTTGATTTGTCGTCCGTATTTAAAAGAAAAATTAAATCCGCTTAATCCGCAAAATCCGCGTCTAAAGAATTAAATTCTTATTCATAACAATTCCCGACAGCATCCGTCCGGACTTGATGCCCAGCCGGCGGGCCGAGAAGAAATCTTCATAATGTGTATATGTGCAGATACCAGCCGTCTCGATGGATGCGGACGGTACGCCGAAATCCAGCAGTTGCAGGCGGTTGGCTTCCCAAAGGTCGATGTGCCACTTCTCCTGCTTACGGGCGATGCGGTCCATGGGGGAACCCGCCCGACGGAAGGCTTCGTACACCTCATCCCCCACCTCGAAGGCTTCGAGTGAGATGCCGGGACCGATGACGGCCGACACGTCTGCTCCGTCCGTGCCGTATAGAGTGCGCATCCTCTCCAAGGCGTGGCCGACGATACGGTTCACCGTGCCGCGCCAACCGGCGTGGACGGCTGCAATGGCACCGTGCTTCGCGTCATAGATTAAGACAGGTATGCAATCGGCCGTGGAGATGCAGAGGCAGATGCCGGGCTGGTTGGTGACCAAGGCGTCTATCCCTTGCAACAAGGCGTGGCGTTGTTCTGATCCCACGGAGAGGAAGGCTTCGTCAACGGCCAGCACCCGCGTGCCGTGCGTCTGCCAGGGGATGATGAGTTCCCGCGGGCGTTGTGGCAAGGCGGACAGGAGAATCTCCTGGTTCCGCCGCACGCAGTCCGGGTCATCGTCTGTGTAAGGCGTGCAGTTCAGTGAGGCATAGCTGCCCGTACTGACACCACCGCGACGGGTGGTGCTGAAGCAGAAGATGCCGGGGCACGACCGATTGAGGCCGTACTCCAGCATCCTTTCTTGATTCGCTGCTTGTAGAGCGTCGTTCGTCACTGCTTGTCCTCCTCGTCCGGGTCGTCCCAGTCTTCCTCGTATTCGAAGTCTTCCAGGTCCTCCACATCGTCCTCGTCCACATATTCCACGGTGAGGTCTTCGTCCGCACCTTCTTCCTGCAACTCTTCCTGCAGGTGGCTCATGTCCTTGGGACGGTGGGCGATGCTCTCGATGTGGCCCTCCAGCTTGTTGCTCTCCTTGTTCAACTCTGTCCAGAGGATGTCTTTCAGCACGTTGATGCCCAGCCCGCTGATGGAGGAGATGAATACGTGCGGAATGCCTTCGGGCAGGGTCGGCTCGATTTCGTCCATCAGTTCCTGGTCCAGCATGTCACACTTGGTGATGGCCAGTACGCGCTGCTTGTCCAGCATCTCGGGATTGAAGGTGCGCAGTTCGTTGAGCAGGATGTCGTATTCCCGGCGGATGTCGTCGCTGTCCGCAGGCACCATGAAGAGCAGCAGCGAGTTGCGCTCGATGTGGCGCAGGAAGCGCAGGCCCAAGCCCTTGCCTTCGCTGGCTCCCTCGATGATGCCGGGGATGTCTGCCATGACAAACGACTTGCCGTCGCGGTAGGACACGATACCCAGGTTGGGCTCCAGCGTGGTGAAGGGATAGTTGGCAATCTTGGGCTTGGCGGCCGATACGGTGCTGAGCAGCGTGGACTTGCCCGCATTGGGGAAGCCTACGAGGCCGACGTCGGCCAGCAGCTTCAGCTCCAGGATGACGGTCATCTCCTGCATCGGCTCGCCGGGCTGGGCAAAGCGGGGTGCCTGGCGTGTGGCGGTGCGGAAGTGCCAGTTGCCCAGTCCGCCGCGTCCGCCTTTCAGCAAGATGACTTCCTGCCCATGGTCGGTGACGTCGCACAGGTATTCACCCGTCTCGGCGTTGTAGGCCACTGTGCCGCAAGGCACTTCTATCACCTTGTCTTCGCCGTCCTTGCCGAAGCTGCGGTTTTTCGAGCCGCTTTCGCCGTGGCCGGCCAGCACGTGGCGTTGGTACTTCAGGTGCAGCAGGGTCCAGTAATTGCGGTTGCCGCGCAGGATGATGTTCCCGCCGCGTCCGCCGTCGCCGCCGTCGGGTCCGCCCTTGGGCATGTACTTGGCGCGGTGCATGTGGGTGGAACCCCGCCCGCCCTTGCCCGAGCGGCAATAAATCTTCACGTAGTCTACGAAGTTGGATTCTGGCATAATGGGAGAATTTAGAAGACAGAAGTTAAGAAGTCAAGTAGAATACAAGGCATCCCCATTTCTGTCTTTTGACTTTTTTATTAGATACTATTGATGATATTTTGGCAATAGGATTTTAGCATTTTGCTGATTTCCGCAGCTTTTTGCTCCATAGTAAGATAGTCTTCCTCGGAAATGTAGTCCAAGTCTCTCGAAAGAATTAAGAAGTTTCTCGTTTCTGCCAAAGAACCTTGCGAAATATTGTAGAAGCGGAGTTTCTCCTTCTTCCCAATTCTTACAAATCCTTCTGCGATATTGGCAGTAATGGAAGATGCAGCTCTTCGCATTTGATTGACTAATCCAAAGATCTCTTCCTTAGGAAAGCTCTTCGTAATGCGATAGATGCACAAAACGTATTAATGTCCTTTCTTCCAAACAGTCAGTTCCTCGAAGGATTGCGCAAACATTTCTTCTTAACTTCTAGACTTCTTAACTTCTAACTTCTTACTTCACCTTGTCAATCGCCTCGCAGATATCGTTCGTAATGCGCTCCAGCTCGCCCAGACCGTTGATGTGGCAGTACAGGCCTTCCTGCTTGTACCAGTCGATGAGGGGAGCCGTCTGGCTGTGGTAGACGGTGAGGCGCTTGCGGATGGTCTCCTCGTTGTCGTCGGCACGGCCCGATTGCTGTCCGCGCAGGACGAGGCGTGTCATCAGTTCGTCTTCGGGCACTTCAAGATCCAGCATGATGCTGACAGCCTGACCGCGTTCGGCCAGCATCTTCTTCAACGCCTCGGCCTGGGCGATGGTGCGGGGGAATCCGTCGAAGATGACGCCCTTCGAGTCCTTCAGGCCGTCCAGCGTGGAGGCCAGCATGTCCACGATAAGGTTGTCCGGCAGCAGTTGACCCTGGTCAATGTAGCCCTTGGCCGTCTTGCCCAGCTCGGTGCCGTTCTTGATCTCTGCACGCAGCACGTCGCCCGTCGAGATGTGGTTGATGCCATACTTGGCTACGATTCTCTCACTTTGCGTTCCCTTGCCTGAGCCGGGAGCGCCGAAAATTACGATGTTCAGCATAAGTTGTTATTGTGATTAGTGTTTAGTGGTCAGTGATTTCTATTCGCTCACCACTGTATAAATGTCCTTGTAGTTCCGTCCCAGTCCGTCGTAGTCCAAGCCGTAGCCCACGATGAAGTCGTTGGGAATGCGCATGGCCACATATTCTATATTAAGATCCACCTTCAGCTTCTCCGGCTTCACCAGCAGCGTGGCGATGTGGATTTCCTTTGGACGACGCGTGCCCAATGTTTCGAGGAGGCGTTGCATGGTCAATCCCGTGTCCACAATGTCCTCCACGATGACAACGGTGCGGTCCGTCAGGTCCTCGTTGATGCCGATGACCTCCTTCACCTTGCCCGTCGAAGCCACGCCCTGGTAGGAAGCCAGCTTGACGAAAGAGATTTCGCACGGGATGGTGATGCGCTTCATCAGGTCGGAGGTGAACATGAACGAGCCGTTCAGCACGCTGAGAAACAGCGGGTTCTTACCCGCCAGGTCGCGGTTGATCTCCCCCGCCACGCGATCCACTTCCTTCAGGATATCCGCCTCGGGGATGGAGACGGCAAAACGCTTGTCTTTTATCTGTATCTGATGCATTGTCGATGATTTTAGGGACAAAGATACGGTTTTTTCTCCGATTTTCCAGCCAATCTCCACACCTATTTCTATATCAGTCCTCGGCAATACCCTTGCTCACATTCGCGGGCTCCCCCGCTCGTGTTCGTGGGCTCCCGCGAGCACAAGCGCGGATATACCCGTACGAAATCCGCAAATATGCACTGATTATAAACGGATTACAATACAAAAGAGGTCCAATCCCTCCATCCTCCTTGTCGGGAGGAAGTGTGTCCATTTTGGACACACTTTAAACTTTTTGGGGAAAATTTTTTGAGAAGTTTTAAAAAAGTCTTTTATTTGCACCGTCAAACGAACCAAACAGCATTGGAGAACGTTTGAACAAAAGAACAGCGAACTGACTGTTTATTCAGCCAAACGCGGAGAGATTTTTATTTTTTATCCTGACTTTTGGAGCGAAGTGCCGCCGCAAGGCAGTGCCAACTCCCGGAGAACGGATGTTAATATTAACTAATTAAATAACAGTTATTATGAGAAAGTTTAAATGTCTGCTGTTGCTGGCCTTCATCGGCCTGACAACTTCTGCCTTTGCGCAGAACGATTACACGGGTTACAACCGTATTTATGTGGGTTACACGGGCGTAAATGCCAAGTGGAGTGCAGATGGCGAGAGCGTGAGCCAAAAGTTCCCCGGATTCTCGGTTGGCTATTTGAGAGGTATTAGCTTGACCCAGAAAGTGCCTTTGTATTTGGAAGTTGGTGGTGCCCTGCAGTACAACAAATGGAGTGAAGAAGGTGAATCTGCAAAAATCTTCGGCTTGAATATTCCTGTTAGCTTGTTGTACAGATTCAACATTACCGATGACTTCTCTATCAGCCCCAACTTCGGTCTCAATTTCCGCTTAAACTTGACGGGCAAGTATGAGGTAGATGGCGTTGACGAAAGTCTTAATCTGTTTGACGACGATGAAATGGGCGGCGAAGGCTGGAAGCGCTTCCAAGCAGGCTGGCACATCGGCGCTAACTTTGACTACAAATTCTTGCATCTTGGTGTAAATTGGGGTACAGACTTCAACGAAATCACAGCGGACACCAATTGCAGAACTACTTCTGTAACTGTCGGTTGGAACTTCTAAAAAAGCGCTATAATAATTGGGCAAGCCAATCGGTCGCAAGGCCGGTTGGCTTGTTCTTTTTTCGTACATACGTAGCAATAAATATTTACTCCATGTGCATGCTGCCGTGCAAAAGACGTAGGGGCACGTTCCGTTTCCGCTGAGGAAAGGCACGCATTTGAAACGAAATTCGTACTTTTGCGTCCGATTACTAAAAACAACTGCTGTATGAAGATATTTCCTACAACCTGCATCAAGCAACTGGATGCCTATACCATAGAGAATGAACCCATTGCGTCCATCGACCTGATGGAGCGCGCCGCCCGCGCCCTGGCCGGTGCCATCGCCGGACGGTGGGGCACGGACACGCGGATAACTATCTTTGCCGGACCGGGCAACAACGGAGGAGATGCCCTGGCCGTGGCGCGCCTGCTGATGGAACGGGGCTACCGGGTGGAAACTTTCCTGTTCAACACCCAAGGTAAATTGTCGCCCGACTGTGCCACGAACATGGAACGCCTGGCAGCCATGCCCGACGTGGATTTCCACGAAGTGACCTCGCAATTCACCTTCCCCAAACTGACGGCCAAAGATGTCATCATCGACGGTCTCTTCGGCAGCGGACTGAACAAGCCGCTGACAGGCGGATTTGCCGCAGTGGTGAAGTTTATCAATGCTTCGCCTGCCCGGGTGGTATCCATAGACATTCCTTCCGGCCTGATGGGCGAAGACAATATTTATAATACGGCAGCAGCCATCGTGCGGGCCGACCTCACACTGAGCCTGCAATTGCCCAAACTCTCTTTCTTCTTCGCGGAAAACGAGGCGTATGTGGGCGAATGGCGCCTGCTGGACATCGGGCTGAGCCCGGAAGCCATAGCTGAAATGCCCACGGATTATGAACTGACGGAACCGGGAACTGTGTCGGCCCTGCTGAGACCCCGCGGGCGCTTCGCCCATAAAGGCAATTTCGGACGCGCACTGCTGGTGGCCGGCTCGCGCGGCATGGCAGGCGCGTCGATATTGGCGGCACAGGCCTGCCTGCGGTCGGGCGTGGGTCTGCTGACAGTGCACGTGCCTTTCTATAACAACGACATCGTGCAGACCGCCGTACCCGAGGCCATGACCGAGTTGGACCTGAGCGACACCTGCTTTGCCACCACCATCAACACGGACGACTACCAGGCAGTGGCCATCGGTCCCGGCCTGGGTACTGCGAACGAGACGGTGTCGGCCTTGTTGGAACAAGTAGAAGTCTGCGAGACGCCGATGGTGCTGGACGCCGACGCATTGAATATCTTGGGCGACAATCACGCCTACCTGTCGCGCCTGCCCAAGGGCAGCATCCTGACGCCGCATCCCAAGGAACTGGATCGACTGGTGGGCAACTGCCAGAACAGCTACGAACGACTGGAACGTGCCCGCGAACTGGCCCAACAAGCCGAAGTGCACATTGTCTTGAAAGGGGCTTATACCGCCGTCATCTCTCCTGACGGAAAGTGTCGTTTCAATACAACGGGAAATCCCGGTATGGCCACAGGAGGCAGCGGCGACGTGCTGACCGGCATTCTGCTGGCTCTTCTGGCACAGGGATATGCTCCGGGAGATGCCGCTGTATTGGGTGTCTATGTCCATGGATTGGCAGGTGATTTGGCCGCCGACGAGCTGGGACAAATCAGCATGACGGCAGGCGACCTGGTACGCTACCTGCCGCAAGCCTGGAAAGAACTGGCTACCGGACGCGAGTCGTAATGTGGAAGCAGGCCTGCCGGATCTCGTACTTCACGTAGCAACGGTCGGCCTTCCTTAAGTCGCGCAACACTTCGGCCAGCACCAACTTCAGCGTGTCGGCACGGACATCCTGCAGGGGGCGTCCGTCGGGATCCTCCACCTTCTCGAAGCGTTTCCAGCTGATATCGAAGGTGGTGCCGTAGGCGTGGGTGGAGTTGGCGCTGGCATTGGTGTTGCGACGGCGCAGACGCTTCACATCGTGCTGAGTGCGGAGTACGGAGGTGACAATGACTTTATTAGGATTCAATCCCTTGCACGCCAGCGAATCCAGGAAATTCCGCCCGATGGTGTCCAACAGCGCAGCCGCCCCCGGGATGAGATAAGGGATGGAGTGCGTCAGCGAGTCCACGCTATAGTGTTCGTTGTCATCAATGAAGACGAGCTTGTCCGTCAGCTTCTCCGCCGCCTCGCGCGAAGCAATGGGAGGAATGCCTATGGCTTGCGCCACAGCCAGCTGCCGGTCATTACGGTCGCCAAAGGTACGGCCAAAATTGGCGACGCCACGGATATTGTGCGGCTCGTTCAGCTTCATGGTCATGTCTTCTTTCTTCTTGCAACCCGCAAAGGCCAATACTCCACACAAGCAAACGGCGAGGAGGAGGGGAAATAATCTTTTCTTGTTATACATAGTCAGTAGTGCTATTTTTAGAGTTGCGCAAAGATACAACAACCTACGCGACCATGAAAGCCTTTGCGTTTTTTTCCGTACCTTTGCGCCCGTTATTGCAAAGATTAAAGACTGAACAGAACCGTGCAACGATATTTCATCTACCTTTCCTATGACGGTGCGGCCTATCACGGCTGGCAGATCCAGCCCAACGGCCTGAGTGTGCAGGAGTGCCTGATGCATGCCCTCTCCACCCTGCTGCGCCGCGAGGTGGACGTGACGGGAGCGGGACGTACCGATGCCGGCGTGCATGCCTCGCTGATGGTGGCCCACTTTGACGCCGAGGCTCCCCTGGACACGACGCTGCTGGCAGACAAGCTGAACCGGCTGTTGCCGCCCGACATCGCCATCCACCGCATCCGCCCTGTCCGGCCGGAAGCCCATGCCCGCTTCGACGCCACATCGCGCACCTATCATTATTATATTACCACTGCCAAGACGCCTTTCCTGCGACAGTACCGCTGCCGTCTGTTCCGCACGCCGGACTTCGGACGGATGAACGAAGCGGCTGCCACCCTCTTTGACTATACGGACTTCACCAGCTTCAGCAAGCTGCACACGGACGTCAAGACCAACAACTGCCGCATCATGCACGCCGCCTGGACACAGGTGGACGACGTGACGTGGATGTTCACCATCCGGGCCGACCGCTTCCTGCGCAACATGGTGCGCGCCATCGTGGGCACCTTGCTCGACGTAGGGAGGGGCAAACTGACCGTCGAGGACTTCCGCCGCATCATCGAGCAGAAGGACCGCTGCCGCGCCGGGACATCGGCTCCCGCCGAGGGACTCTTTCTGGCGGACATTACTTATCCCGACGACCTCTTCCTTTAATTGTCCATTGTTAATTGTCCATTGCTAATTGCCTATGTGGTTACTCCTTGCTTTTCTCTCTGCGGCACTCTTGGGCTTCTATGATGCCTTCAAGAAGAAATCCCTGCGTGGCAATGCCGTGCTGCCCGTGCTGTTCCTCAACACCCTCTTTTGCAGCGTGGTGTTCCTGCCCTTCATCCTGCTGTCGGCCTGGATGCCCGGCGTGCTGGAGGGCACGATGTTCCATGTGCCTGCCGCCGGCTGGGAAGTACACAAATACGTGCTGCTCAAGTCGTTCATCGTACTGGGGTCGTGGGCCTTCGGCTACTTCGGCATGAAGCACCTGCCCCTCACCATCGTGGGGCCCATCAACGCCACACGCCCTGTCATGGTGCTGGTGGGAGCCCTGTTGCTGTTCGGCGAGCGGCTGAACCTGTGGCAATGGGTGGGCGTCATCCTGGCCATTCTGTCCTTCTTCCTGCTGAGCCGTTCGGGGAAAAAGGAAGGCATAGACTTCCGGCACAACCGGTGGATACTGTGCATCGTGCTGGCCGCCGTGCTGGGAGCCGTGAGCGGACTGTATGACAAATACCTGATGAAGCAGTTCGACCCGATGCTGGTGCAGTCGTGGTACAATGTCTACCAGGTATTCATCATGTGTCCCGTGCTCCTGCTGCTGTGGTATCCCCGCCGACGGGAGACACCTTTCCGCTGGGACTGGTGCATTGTGGGCATCTCGTTCTTCCTCTGCGCGGCGGACTTCGCCTATTTCTATGCCCTGAGCTACGAAGACTCCATGATTTCCATCGTGTCCATGGTGCGGCGCGGCAGTGTCATCGTGTCCTTCCTCTTCGGTGCGCTGGCCTTCCACGAAAAGAACCTGCGCAGCAAGGCCGTAGACCTGGCGCTGGTGCTGCTGGGCATGTTCTTCCTCTACCTGGGCAGCCGATGAGCAGGCCGGGGAGCCACATCCGGGCAAAAGAAACCTAAATATGCGCCGAAGGGATGCTTCCGGTTTTGCCGTCTCGCACTTAATTCCCATCTTTGCGCGCAAATAAACCAAGCAGATAAAGACCATGGCAGAAGACATCTATGTCAGTTCGGGCGACAAGGCTGAGCGGTACCGCACCCTGTTGCCACAAGTGCGAAGCTTATTGGCCGGAGAGGCTGATCTCGTGGCCAACCTGGCCAACGTGGCCGCCGCCCTGAAGACCACGTTCGGCTTCTTCTGGGTGGGGTTCTACCGGGTGCAGGGCGACGAGCTGGTGCTGGGGCCCTTCCAAGGCCCGGTGGCCTGCACACGCATCGCCCGTGGCCGGGGCGTCTGCGGCACGGCTTGGACGGAAAACCGCACGCTGGTGGTGCCCGACGTGGATGCCTTCCCCGGACACATCGCGTGCAGCTCGCTGTCGCGCTCGGAGATTGTGGTACCCCTGCATGACGAACAAGGCCGCGTGTGGGGCGTGCTAGACATCGACAGCGACCGCCCGGCCGACTTCGACGAGACGGACGCCGCCTGCCTGGAAGAACTTTGTACGCTGTTAAGAAAGTAAGATTATGAAGAAACTGATTATCACCCTGCTCCTGTTGCCCCTGGCCCTGGCCATGTCCGCCCAAGAGGCACGCACCTTGTTTGTCAACATGCCCGACTCGCTCAGCCCGCTGCTGTCGGCAGTCAACCGGGCAGACTGCATCGACTTCCTGGACAGTAAGATGCGGGCCCAGGTAACCAATACTCTCGGCGGAAAGTCGGAGATGACCACACTGACGCCGGACTATATCCGCATCCAACTGACTCCGAAGAGCACCTGGCAGATGAAGGTACTCCCGCTGACGGACAGCACCCGCGTCATCTGCACCGTTGCCACCGCCTATGCCCCTGCGCCGGACAGCCACATCCGCTTCTACAACACCGACTGGCATCTGCTGCCCACGGCCGGCCACCTCGACGCCCTGCCCGCGATGAACGACTTCCTCCTGCCCCCGTCGGACACGGCTAACGTCTACCGCCAGCGCGACGCCCGCCGCCAGGCCGACCTCCTGCTGCTGGACGCCTCGCTGGCCCCGGACAGCACGACGCTGACCTTCACCCTCGCCACGCCACGGTATATGGAAAAAGAAGCGGCGGACGAACTGAAACCGTTCATCCGCCGCCGGATAACCTATGAGTGGCAGCAGGGCAAGTTCCGCCCCCGCCGCCCTTAAACAGGAGGGGGAAAGCCGCCCCTATTTCACCTTAATCTTGTCGAAACCCTCGCCATACACGCCGATGACCGCGCTCTGCGACACGAAAGCATTCGGGTCGATATCCTTGATCAGGCGGAAGATGATGGTGGATTCGCGCTTCTTGGCCAGCACGAACAGCATCCGAATCTCGCGCCCGGTGTAGAAGCCCGACGCATTGATGACCGTCACGCCGCGGTGGGGGAAGTGATTGATGTGCTTGCCAATCTCCTCGTACTTTTCGCTGATGATGAAGAACTGCACCGACTGGCGCGCGCTGTTGACCACCTGGTCGAGGACGAAGCTGGAGATGAACAGCGTCACATAGCCGTAAACCACCTTCTCCCAGTCATGCAACACCAGATAGCTGGACGTGATGATGGTCAGGTCCATGATGCGCATCACCTGCCCCAGCGTGACATCGCGATACTTGTGTACCACGGCGGCGATGATATCCGTGCCGCCCGTGCTGCCGTTGTTGGAGAAGGCGATGCCGATGCCGCTGCCGCAGAAAGTCGCTCCCAACACGCAGGCCATGAACGGCTGGTCGTCCAGCAACTGCACACCCTTGGCCAGCTCCTGGATGACGGCCAGGAAAGTGGACAGGGTGAACACCGCCCAGATGGTCTTCACACTGAATTTCCAACCCAGCTGCCACACGCCGACGACAAGCAGCGCCGCGTTGACACCCAGGTAAACATACTGCACGGGCAATCCCGTGGCAAAATAGACGATAGAGGCGATGCCCGGCACACCGCTGGCGGTGATGTCCTGCGGCAAGAGGAACAGCGTCCATCCGATGCCGTAGAGTATCATACCCAAGGCAATCATTACATAATCTTTCACCTCGCGCATCACATTGACAGGCAGGGGGTGGATGACAGCAGTCGTTTTCATTCTCTTTTTTCTTCCGTTTAAAGGTTCCTAAAATGCGGCGCAAAAGTACTCAATCTTGCGTTCCCGTGCAATGATTTTCGGGAGAAGTATTTACCTAAAAAAACGCCTCACACGCCCCTCTCCCTCCTCCCCCCTGCCCAGACACCTTCTTCTCCCTGCCCCGGCACGTTCATTCCTTGGCAAAGAGACTGCCGATAAGCCTTATCAGGTTGACGAAAAAGGCTTATTCGTTTTACCAAAAAGACTTTTTAGTATGACGAAAAAGGCTTATATTTGCAACGAAAAAGGCTTTTTCGTCATGCCTTTCCGGTAAGAAGAGCACCCCTCGGCAGTACCCGGGCAGTGCCTTCCCCATGTCGGAGAAGGCGGACGAAGGAGCGGACATCTATGTTAAACACTTAAAAACTAGTAAATTATGTTCTTCAAGAAATGCCGATTGAAAGTAGGGAACGCCTTCAAGTGGTTTCCCCGCGCCATGACTTTCACACGCCACCCCGCCACGACGAAGGACGTGGCCGCCCGCATCGCCCGCATGAGCACCGCCTCGCCCGGCGACGTCCACCTAGTGCTGACCTGCCTGCCCACGGTGATGGCGCAGTTCATGGACGAAGGCCGGCCGGTGCACATCGACGGGCTGGGGTCATTCTTCTTCAAACTGTCCTGCGCCGGACGCGGCGTGGACTCGCCCGACAAGGTGAGCCGCGAGCAAATCAAGGCCGTGCGCGTGCAATTCCTGCCCGAACGCCAAGGCCGGGGGAAGAACATGCGCCGCCCGCTGACCGAGGGCATCACGCTGACCGAATGGGGAAAAACGGAAGATAATGATGCGCAGAAGGACGTAGAATGAAGAAATAAGCGTATCTTTGCACACAAGTAACACGGAGTGAAGTAATCCTTCATTTCAGAATCCATCAATCAAAAACCTATCAGTTATGAGCAACCAACGATACATGATGCGCGGCGTCAGCGCATCGAAAGAAGACGTTCACAACGCCATCAAGAACATCGACAAGGGCATCTTCCCGCAGGCTTTCTGCAAGATTATCCCCGACAT
>DXBX01000043.1 GCA_019116285.1 Candidatus Bacteroides merdigallinarum | reverse complement strand
CGGCTTGCTCGTCGGGGTGCTGGCGGAGGCGGTTCATCAGGCGGCGGCACGCCTTGCAGTAGGCGTCGTGCTTGCCGGTGCGTTTGTTTACAATATAAAACTCTTCGATGGGGAGCGTCCGGTGGCAATGGCTGCAGCAGCGGAATTTGTTTTCAGGTGTACTCTTCATAGGTAATCTGTGTTTTGAAGTGAAACGAATTGATAATCTATCGGTTGGATGACGGGCGGGCGTACCTGCGCCCGTGGACGGCGGTACGGGTGCCCGCGGGCGGGGATACCTGCGCCCGTGGGCGGGAACGTATCCGCCCGTTGTGTATCTTCTGAAAAGAATGTGTGTACATAGGTTGCAATATTAAAACGGTTTTCGTATTTTTGCGGGCAAATATAAACGGAATTTTCAAAAATAGAACAGAAAAATTCCCAGATTATTATTTGGAAATATCCAAGTTCTTGATTTGAAACTTATAAGAATCGAAAAAAGATGGAAAACGAGAAAGAATTTGAAGTGGCCGGCATGCCGGAGAACGAAAAAGAGAACGAGCCGGAAGGCATGGAGAAGGCGAAAGGCCAGATGTTCAATGTGGCGGACATCGTGAGGCGTGCCAAGCTGGCGATGGGCTTCAGCCGCGACAGTGAGCTGGCAGAGTACCTGGGCGTGTCGCGCTCGACCATGAGCAACTGGATGGCGCGCAACAGCATCGACTTCCCCTTGGTGCTGGGGCGGATGCAGGAGGTGGACTACAACTGGCTGCTGACGGGCAAGGGCTCGCCCAGGTTGCAGCAGGGGTACTGTGACAGCGAGCTGGCCAGCGGACCCGTGGAGCGAATCCACCAGCCCATGTGCAGCGAGGCGTTGGACGACCGCAGCGTGACGCTGTTCAACTTCTCCGCGGCGGCCAACCTGAAGAGTATGCTCGAGGACCGCCCGCAGTATGCGTTGGGCGAGATTGTCATCCCCGACATCCCGCGGTGTGACGGGGCCATCTTCATCTCGGGCGACAGCATGTATCCCATCCTGAAGTCGGGCGACATCGTGGGCTTCCGTTGCATCCCGGATTTCGACGCCATCATCTTTGGCGAGATGTATCTGGTGTCCTTCCTGCGCGGAGGCGACGAGTACCTGGTGGTGAAGTACGTCAATCATTCGGAGCAGCCGGGCTGCATCCGGCTGGTCAGCTACAACCCGCACCACGACCCGATGGACCTGCCGCTGTCCTCGGTCCGCTCGATGGCCATCGTGAAGTTCTTGATCAGGAGGAATATGATGATGTAGGGTGGGGGCTACCTTTCTTCCCGTCTCCGCCAAATCCCCAGCCCTACGGCGGCCAGTGCGCCCACGGCCAGCAGCGACAGGCCGGCGTAGGCGATGCCCTCGGTGACGTGCAGGCTCTGCGGGTCGAAGCGCATCTCTACCGTATGTTGTCCGGCGGGGATGCGGAGGGCGCGGAGCACGTAGTTGGCGCGGGCCAGGGGTGCGGGTTGTCCGTCGATGGTCACCTGCCACCCGGCGGGGTAGTAGATTTCGGAGAAGACGGCCACGCCGTCCGTCGCGTTCTGCGTCTCGTAGACCAGGCGGTTGGGCTCGTAGGTGGTCAGGCGGATGGTGCCGAGGCTGTCCGCCGGTGCCTGCTCCATGCCTTGCAGGGCATCGCGGAAGCGGGCGTCCACCACGGCCGTCTCGGCAGGACGCAGGGAGGAGAGGGCGTCCATTTCTTCATCGGCATTCGCCACGTAGTGCACGTCCCGGACAAACCAGGCGTTGCCCAGCGCGTGCGGGTTCTGCAGCGGGACGGTCTGTCCGTCTTCGGCGGCAGGGAAGATGATGTAGCGCGTGTTCAGCATGTTCAGCACGGGGAACTTCGCGGCGTCCAGGCTGTCCATCTGCCCACCCTTGGCCACTACCTCCGAGGCCAGGGCCTGCATTTCCGGGGTGATGTGGTGGTCAATCAGCTCCTGGTAGCGGCGCAGCTTGGCGGCATGGTAGCCGCCGATGCTCTTGTGCCAGTAGGAGGTGTTGTTCTCGTTGAAGGTGCTCGTGGTGAGGTTCAGCACGCGGTAGTCCTGGGCGGGGTCGGCCAGGATGGTCTGGTCTGTCTCGGTCGGTTCGAAGGCCGTCTTGCTGGTCGAGGCCGGGACAAACTGGTCGTCATACAGGTAGCGCTTGTTGATGCCCCACAGGTCGAAGAGGCACAGCAGGGCTATGCCGCCCACGGTGAACGACCGCCGCAGCCGCCCCTGGGCGTAGAGCACCAGCAGCAGCACGCCGACGGCAATGATGAGGAAGGAGCGCAGGGCGTCGCTCTGCACCAGCGCGGCGCGCATCTCGGACACGTTGGCTAGGATGCCAGGCAGCTCCTCGGCAGGCAGGTAGCCTTGATTGGCAGCGCCTTGCAGCATCGCCATCTCCTGCGTGGACACGTAGTCCGAGGGCGACGGCGTGCCGCCGGGAACGGCCATCCACAGCGCCACGCCTGCCGTGAGCACCAGGCTGACGGCCACGCCCCGGAGGTGGCGGCGCAGCAGCGCGGGCTCTTGCATCAGCTTCACCAAGGCGAGGATGGCCAGCCAAGGGATGGTGAACTCGGCGATGACCAGGATGGACGACACGGCGCGGAACTTGTCGTACATCGGCATGTAGTCGATGAAGAGGTCCGTCAGCCACATCATGTTCTTGCCCCACGACAGCAGGATGGACAGCACCGTGGCACCCAGCAGGGCCCACTTCAGCGGTCCCTTCACCACGAAGCAGCTCAGCAGGAAGAGGAAGAGCACGAACGCGCCCACGTAGACGGGTCCCGCCGTCATGGGTTGCTCGCCGAAGTATTGCGTCAGCGAGCGGTACAGCCCGGCATAGCGCGGGTCGGCTTTCTCCATGGCGGTCTCGCTCTGGGCCAGGGGGACAGAGGCGCCGCCCTTGTAGTTGGGCACCAGCAGCGTCCAGGTCTCGCCGATGCCGTAGCTCCACTGCGTGATGTAGTCGCGGTTCAGGCCCCCGCTGGCGTTGGCCTGCTGGGCGCCGGTGTCGTGCGTCAGCTCGCTGGGGCCGCGCATGGTCTCCTTGCTATAAGTATAGGTGTGATAGAGGTTCGAGAGGTTGATAGCTACGCCCACCAGTCCGGCAATGACAAGCACGCCCGTGGTGCGGACAAACTGCGGCATCCGCTGCTCGCGCCAAGCCTGCACGCCGTAGGCAATGGCCACGAAGAGCATGACGAACAGGAAGTAGTAGGACATCTGCACGTGGTTGGACACGATCTGCAGGGCCACGAACAGGGCTGTCACCACGCCGCCCGCCAGCAGCCGTCCGCGGTAGGCCAGCACCATGCCGCCAATCGTGGGCGGGATATAAGCCAGGGTGATGAACTTCCAGATATGTCCGGCGGAGATAAGAATAAAGAAATAGGACGAGAAGCCCCACAGCACGCCGCCGATGCCCGCATACCAGGCCGGGATGCCGAAGGCACGCAGCAGGATGTAGAAGCCCAGCATCATGATGAACGTCAGGTAGACGTAGTTGGGCAGGAACAGTTGGTAGACGCGCTGTGCCCACGACAGCGGTCGGGTGGAGTCATACGAGGGTGAAATCTGGTACGTGGGCATGCCGCCGAACATCGCGTTGGTCCAGCGGGTGCGTTCGCCCGTGCGGTCGTGGTACTGCTGCGCCTCGTGTCCGGCGCCGGCGCCGGCCTCCGTATCGTGCTGGAAGAGGATGCGGCCCTCCGTGTCGGCAGGGAAGAAGTAGGCGAAAGACAGCAGCGCAAAGGCCGCGATGACAAGAATGTCGGGAAGTAGTCGTTTCATTGCGTTGAGGGTTAAATTCTCATTTTGAACGGGCAAAGATAGCGCAATCCGCACGCAATCCGAAATAAATTTGACTTTATTACGGATTTATTGTCGTACCTTTGCCCCGGAAACCAATTAGACAGACAATGAAGATAGGAGTCATCAACGCGATGGAGGACGAGCACGCCCGTCTGGCCTCGCACCTCACGGAGGCGCACGAACAGTCGTGCGGACTATATAATTATGTGGAAGGCTGCCTGGGCGCCAACAACCTGGTGCTGACCCGCTGCGGCATCGGCAAGGTGAATGCCGCCCTCGGCGCTGCCGAACTGATCCGCCGTTTCGCGCCGGACTGCATCGTCAGCACGGGCGTGGCCGGCGGCACGGGGATGGACTTGCAGGTGACGGATGTCGTGGCCGGGGCCCGCGTAGCCTACCATGACGTGTGGTGTGGCGACGGCAATGCCCTTGGCCAGGTGCAGGGCCTGCCCGCCGTGTTCGAGGCCGATGCCCGCCTGCTGGACTGTGCCCGTCGCCTGGCTGAGACCGGCGGACTGGAGAACCGCATACACTGCGGCCTGATCTGCACGGGCGACCAGTTCATCACCGACCGGGACAAGCTGGCCGACATCCGCGCCGCCTTCCCCGACGTGCAGGCCGTGGACATGGAGTCTGCCGCCATCGCACAGACGTGCTATCTCTATCGGGTGCCCTTCATCAGCTTCCGCATCGTCAGCGACACGCCGGGCAGCGAGGGACACTGGCAGCAGTACCTCGACTTCTGGGGCACCGTGGCCGACCGTTCGTTCCACGCCACGAAGGCGTTTCTAGAAATGCTTGCATAACAATATATAAATAGATTATGAAGAAGATTCCCAGTTTCACCATCGACCACATCCGCCTCCTGCGAGGCATCTACGTCTCCCGCCGCGACACGGTGGGCGGCGAAGTCGTCACCACCTTCGACATCCGCATGAAGGAACCCAACCGGGAGCCGGCCCTGCATCCCGGCGCGTTGCACACCATCGAGCACCTGGCCGCCACCTACCTGCGCAACTGTCCCGAGTGGCAGGACCGCATCGTCTACTGGGGCCCCATGGGCTGCCTGACGGGCAACTACCTGCTGATGCGCGGCGACCTGACCCCGGCCGACATCCTGCCCCTGATGCAGGACACCTTCCGCTTCATTGCCCGGTATGAGGGCGAAGTGCCCGGTGCAGCCCCGCAGGACTGCGGCAACTACCTGCTGCACGACCTCCCCATGGCCCGCTGGGAAGCCGCCAAGTACCTGCACGAGGTGCTGGAGCAGATGACGCCGGCCCACATGGAGTATCCTGCAAAGGAAGAGGACTGACCTAAAGGGTGCATCCGTTGCAAATTGTTGTTAAAGACGGGGCGGTTGTTGTCAGGTTAAAAGTATTTTCCTACCTTTGGCTGACAATATACAACGGCTTTATTAATTTTAATTCTAAATTATAACAGACATGGATGCACAGACTATCGGCAAGCATGCGGGGATTGTATGGCGCCTTTTGGACCATAACCGCAAATGGGAGTATAACGAACTGAAAGAAGCCACGGGCTTGTCCGACCGCGACCTCAACGCGGCGCTCGGTTGGCTGGCCCGGGAAGACAAAGTCCAATTCGAGACCGGCACGAAGGACGGGCGCGATTACCTGTTTTTGGAGCTGAACTTGTTTATTGGATAAAAACGGATAGCGGCCGGCGAGGGGATGTACCTGTCGCCGGCCGCTTTTCTTATATGATTTCTATGCCTTTCTCCTTGCAGAGCTGCAGGCCCAGGTCCTTCAGCTTGAACTTCTGTATCTTTCCGCTGCCCGTCATGGGGAATTCCTTGATGAAGAAGATGTACTTCGGTATCTTGTAGCGCGATATCTTGCCCATGCAGAACTCCCGCACGTCCATCTCGTCCAGGGTGACGCCCTCGTGCAGGATGATGAACGCGCCCACGGCCTCGCCATACTTGCGCGACGGGATGCCGGCCACCTGCACGTCCTTCACGCCCGGCAGCTGGTAGAGGAACTCCTCGATCTCACGCGGATAGATGTTCTCGCCACCGCGTATAATCATGTCCTTGATGCGGCCCGTGATACGGTAGTAGCCGTCGGCGTCCTTCACGCCCAGGTCTCCGCTGTGCAGGAAGCCATCCTTGTCGATGACCTCGGCCGTGGCCTCGGGATTCTTGTAATAGCCCTTCATCACGTTGTAGCCGCGGCAGCACATCTCGCCCTGCACGCCGGCGGGGCATTCCAGTCCGGTCTCCGGGTCGATGACGCGCACCTCGGTGTGCTCGAAGTCGCGGCCCACGGTGTTGTAGCGCGCCTCGGCGGGATCATCGATGCGGCTGTGCGTCATGCCCGGCGAGGCTTCTGTCAGGCCATAGACGCTGGTCACCTTCATGTACATCTTCTCCTCCACCTGCTTCATTAGTTCCACAGGACAGAGCGAACCGGCCATGATGCCGGTGCGCAGGCTGGACATGTCGAACATGTCGAACATCGGGTGGTTCAGCTCGGCGATGAACATCGTGGGCACGCCGTAGAGGGCCGTGCAGCGTTCCTTGTGGACGGAGGCCAGCACCACCAGCGGGTCGAAGCGCTCCACCATCACCTCGGTGCAGCCGTGCGTCAGGCAGTTCATCGTGGCCAGCACCACGCCGAAGCAGTGGAACAGGGGCACGCAGACGCAGAGCTTGTCGTCCTGCGTGAAGCGCATGTGCTCGCCCGTCAGGAAGCCGTTGTTCGCGATGTTATAGTGGGTCAGCATGACGCCCTTGGGGAAGCCCGTGGTGCCGCTGGTGTATTGCATGTTCACCACGTCGTGGCATGTCACCTGTGCCTTCAGCCGTTCCAGCTGCGTGGGGTCCACGTTGTCGCCCAGCAGCAGGAGCTCGTGGGTGGTGTACATGCCGCGGTATTTCTCCTGGCCGACGTAGACCACGTTGCGCATCTCGGGGAATCGTTCGCTCCGCAGATGTCCGCGCTGGCAGGTGCGTAGCTCGGGCAGCATGGTGTAGGTCATCTGGACGAAGTCGCTGTCCTTCTCGCCGTTGACGATGCACAGGGTGTGCATGTCCGAGTTCTTGCAGAGGTATTCCAGTTCGGCCTGCTTATAGTTCGTGTTGACGGTGACGTACACGGCGCCGATCTTGGCGCAGGCGTAGAGCAGGGTGAGCCAGTCGGGGACGTTGGCGGCCCAGATGCCCACGTGCGTGCCTCGGGTGACGCCGATGGCGATAAGTCCGCGCGCCATGTCGTCCACGCGGCGGTTGAACTGGCTCCACGTGAAGCGCAGGTTGCGGTCGGAGTAGACGATGTACTCGCGGTCGGGGGTGGTCTCGGCCCAATGTTCCAGCCATTGGCCGAGGGTGCGGTCGGACAGCGGGGGCTGTCCGCAGCCCGTTGTCGGGATGGTTTCCGGTATTTCAGTACTCATGTTCGGTAGTCGTTATAGGATTTGTGGGGCTTTTCCGGGGGGATATTCCTGCCTTTGCTCGCGGGAGCCGTCGAACGCGCTCGCCGGTATCTGCGAGCAGGAGCGTCGATACCCGCGAACAGGGGCGGGAATATCTCCGTATCGGACTCAGGCCGGGGTGTAGACCACGGCGAGGATTTGTGCGGCCTCGCCGCGGTAGCCGTGCACGTGGTGGGGGACGATGGAGTCATAGTAGATGCTGTCGCCCTCCTCCAGCAGGTAGGTGTTCTTGCCGTAGCTGATTTCCATGCGTCCGCGCAGGACGTAGATGAACTCTTCGCCCTCGTGCGAGGAGAGGACGAAGTCCTGGTCTTCGGTGGCGTCCACGTCGATGATGAAGGGATCCATGTGGCGGTCGGCTTTCGACTTGGCCAGCGAGTGGTATTCCATGTGGCGCCGGCTCTGGATGGCGTTGTTGCTGAAGCTGATGGTGTCTCCTGCCTCGGCACGCCGGCAGACGGCGGGTCCCGTCTCGTCCTGGTCGTCGAGGAAGGTGCCCAGCCGGACGCCCAGCACGCGGGCTATCTTGATGAGCGGCGCCAGCGACGGCAGGTCGATGTTGTTCTCTATGCGTTCCACCTGTTCGATGGCCAGTCCGGAGCGTTGCGCCAGTTCTTCCATCGAGATGTTGCGGTTTTCACGGAGCGATTTGATTTTCTCGCCCACAATCTTGCTTGTATCCATATATATTAATCTGATGTTTTCCGGTATCGGTTTGTTTCAATTTTCCGCAAAGGTAGGGGAAAGTTTGACAGCTTGCAAGAATCCGGGGGGAAATTTGTGCGTGTCAGTCCTGGTTCCCGTCGTGTTGCAGGCGGTAGAAGTCTTTTTGGCGGCTGATCTCGGCGCGGAGTTCTTCCTCGGTCGGCATGTAGAGCATGTATTTGGAGGCGAAGAGGCGGTTGCTATCGTGCAAGACGGAGTAGCGGGCTATGTCCTCATCGGTTTCCGAGCACAACACGATGCCGATGGTGGGGTTGTCGTCCGCCCCGCGCATCCGTTCGTCGTAGATGCGGACGTACATGTCCATTTGTCCCACGTCCTGGTGGGTGATGGGGGAGGTCTTCAGGTCGATGAGCACGAAGCACTTCAGCAGGTAGTTGTAGAACACGAGGTCGATGAAGTAGTCCCGCTTCTCGGTCCTTACCAGCTTCTGCCGTGCCACGAACGAGAATCCTTTGCCCAGTTCGAGCAGGAATTTCTGCAGGTTGCCGATGATGGCGGATTCCAAGTCGGTTTCCGTGAAGTCGCTGTTGGGTGCGAGGCCTATGAATTCGGCTACGGTGGGGTTTTTGATGAATTCCAGCTGGTCTGCCTGTTGGTCGGGGCTTGTCAGGGCCTTCATCTCTTTCACTACCGCTTCCTTGTGTTGCGAGAGCAGCAGGCGGTGGTAGTATTGCGAGCCGATGTTGCGGTCCAGCGTGCGGTAGCTCCACATCTGTTCGGCGGCTTCTTTCAGGTACCAGGCGCGGGCTTCGGGGTCGGAGACGCTAAGCAAACGCTTGTAGTGGGACCACGTCAATATTCCCCACACTGTGGGGAGTTTTTCGGGAAAGGCCAAGTAGAATTGCCGGTAATAGTACAAGGAATTGACCGAGAACCCTTTCCCGAACTCCTCGGTCAATGCTTTCGACAGGGATTTCAGCAGTTGCTTCCCGTAGTCGGCCCGTGCCTGTCCCTGCTGTTCTTCTTCCACAATCCGCTTGCCCATCTTCCAGTAGGCTTCCACCATGGCGGAGTTGATGGCGGAGTAGGCCTGTTGCCGGGCCTGCGACACAATCTCCCTGACGTCACGGATGAATTGTTGCGATAGTCTGTTGTCTTCCATACCTTATGGGTTTATCTCTGTGGCCGGGCTTACAAACTCTGCATGTCATTCAGCTTCTTGTAGTACCCATCCTTTGCAATCAGCTCCTCGTGCGTGCCCTGTTCCACGATTTCGCCCTCGTGCATGACGTAGATTTCGTCCGCGTTGCGGATGGTGCTGAGGCGGTGGGCGATGGCGATGGTGGTGCGCGACTTCATCAGGCGCTCCAGGGCTTCCTGCACCAGGCGTTCGCTCTCCGTGTCGAGGGCCGAGGTGGCCTCGTCCAGGATGAGGATGGGCGGGTTCTTCAGGATGGCGCGGGCGATGCTGACGCGCTGGCGCTGCCCGCCGGACAGGCGTCCGCCGCGGTCGCCTATCATCGTGTCGTAGCCCTGCTCCGTCTCCATGATGAAGTCGTGGGCGTTGGCAATCTTGGCCGCCTCGATGACCTGCTCCATGGTGGCGTTCTCCACGCCGAAGGTGATGTTGTTGTAGAAGGTGTCGTTGAAGAGGATGGCCTCCTGGTTGACGTTGCCGATGAGCGAGCGCAGGCTGTGGATGGAGACGTCCTTCACGTCCTTGCCGTCGATGAGCAGCCGGCCTTCGGAGACGTCGTGGTAGCGCGGCACGAGGTCCACCAGCGTGGACTTGCCCGAGCCGGACTGTCCCACCAGGGCGATGGTCTTGCCCTTGGGCACGGTGAGGTTGATGTGCTTCAGCACGGGCCGTCCCTCGACGTAGCTGAAGCCGACGTTGCGGAACTCTATCTTGTCTTCGAAGCTCTTCAGGGGCAGGGGGGTGGCGGGGTCCTTGATGGGGTTCTCCGCCTGGAGTATCATGTCGATGCGGTCCATGCTGGCCAGGCCGATGGGCACGTTGTAGAAGGTCTTGGAAAATTCCTTCAGCGGGTTGATGATGCTATACAGCATCACCATGTAGTAGATGAACATCGAGGCGTCCATCGGCGCGTAGTCCGTGTTGAGGATGAGCGAGCCGCCGAACCACAGGACGATGACGATGACGCACGTGCCCAGGAACTCGCTCATGGGGTGTGCCGAGCTTTGGCGGATGACCATGGCGTTGACCGAGTCGCGGTATTCCTCGTTGATCTTGCGGAAGCGGGCGGCCATCTTCCCTTCTGCCAGGAAGGCCTTGATGATGCGCAGGCCGCCCAGCGTCTCGTCCAGCTGCGTCATGATGCTGCCCCACTGTGCCTGCACCGAGGCCGAACGGCGCTTCAGCTTGCGGGTGACGGTGCCCATGCCCCAGCCCGCCAGGGGCAGGACGATGATGACGAACAGAGTCATCTGCCAGCTGATGGCGAACATGACGAAGAAGTAGATGAGGATGGTGATGGGGTTGCGCAGCAGCATGTCCACCGAGCTGGTGACGTAGGTCTCCACGGCGGTGACGTCCGCGCTCATGCGGGCGATGATGTCGCCTTTGCGCTCTTCGGAGAAGAAGCTCAGCGGCAGGCGCAGCACCTTGCCGTAGACCTCGAGGCGGATGTCGCGCACCACGCCCGTGCGCAGCGGCACCATCACGGCGGACGAGGCGAAGTAGCCTGCCGTCTTCAGCAGGGTCAGCACGATGAGCAGGCCGCCCAGCATCAGCAGCACCTGCAGGGCGCCGTGCTCGTCGATGAGGTTGCCCATCCACCAGTAGGCGTTGTTCACCAGCGAGTCTTTGGCCGCTCCCACGCTGCTCCAGTCCACGGGTTGGTATTGGTAGGTCTGGCTGTCCACCTTGAACAGGATGTTCAGTATGGGGACGAGCGCCATGAAGGAGAACACGTTGAGCCATTGCGACACGAAGTTCAGGATGACGGCCCACGTCAGGTACTTGCGGTAGGGCCTGACGTAGCGGCCCAGCAGGGTGAAGAATTGTTTCAGCATAAGGAATCTGTTGAATGACGGGCGCAAAGGTAAGATTTATCGGGCGAAAAGCAAGGGATTCCCAAGGGCTTTTTCCCGGAAAACCTCGTACACCAGCGCCGACACCCGCGCCATGATCCGCTCGTTCTCCTCCATGTCCTCCCATGAATCCTTGATGAATACGGCCAATGAATAGCCGCGCCCGTCCGGCAGGCGGACGTGGGCCACGTCGTTGAGGGCTGTCCAGCGTCCCGAAGCGTCGCGGTCGCTGGTGCCTGTCTTGTGGGCAATCTGCACGTCCGGGCCGGAGATGCCGGCGGGGATGCGTTGCAGGCCTGTCCGGCAGTCCAGCAGCAGTCGGCGGACGTGTTGCAGGTTGGGGTCGGGCAGGGTGTCGTTGAAGAGCCGGTGAATGAGCAGGGCCGCCTCCAGCGGGGTGGAGTGGTTGGCGTGGCAGAGGGACGGGTCGCGGTGCATGTCTTCCTCTGTGGCGGCGATGGCGAAGCGGCGGCCGTGCCACTGCTTGCGGATGTGGGCGTTGGTGGCGCGGGGGCCTCCCGTCAGCCGGAAGAGCAGGTCGCAGGCGTTGTTGTCGCTCAGTTGGAGGGTGTAGGCCAGCAGCTCGCCGATGCGCATCTTGAAGCCGCCTTCGGGATGCCGGTCGCGCAGGGGGCTGTAGGTGTCCGGCTTCAGGTCGGATGGCTCCACTGTCACCTCATAATCCATGTCCAAGCCTTGTCTGCTGAGCCAATGGGCCACATATATGGCCTGGTGCAGTTTCATGACGCTCATCAGCGGATAAGGCTCGCCGTTGTTCAGCGTCAGCGTGTCGCCCTCGTCCGTGATTACGGCTATCCCTACCGTGCCCCGCACGGAGGCGATGACGCGGCGCAAGGATTGCTCCAAGGGGGTGCCGGCCTGGGCGGGGAGGAGGGGGAGAAGGCAGAGGACGAGGAGGAGGGGGATTTGTTTCATGTTGGCATGTTTGTTTTCACGAGAATTTCCCATTCTTCATTTCCTCTTCCAAAAAGGCAAAGACATATTTGGGGCTTTGATAATAAAACCTGGTACGTTCGTCCATCACCTTGCGGTAGGTGTCCGAGTTGAATACCATTGACAAAGCCTGTTCCATGGTCAGTCCTTTGTCTTGTTCCCAAAGCATCAGCGTAAGGTTTTTCACCATATCCGCCATCATTTCCGTTTTCTCGTTCATATTATTCGCTGTAATTGTTGGATGGCACGTGCTGTACCGAAAAAGTATTGTATGGTTATTCCCTTCATGTATTGCAAGTTGCGCACTAATGTTGGCAGGTCTATGGAATGGTTCTCATATCGCCATAGTTGTACACCGACGCGGTCGTCCGCAATGGGGCCGATGACCGCGTCATAGTCATGTGCTGGTAATGGGGAAGGGTTGTTGCGGTTCAGGAGGATGAATTTGGCCCATGCTTCAGAATAGCTTTGAAAACGGAGTACGCGCAGTCCCTCCCATGCGCTGTCCGCTATCTCATAGGTTTGCACGATGGGGCTGCCTGTTTCCAGTTGCTCCACTTTCACTTGCGCCATGGCCAAGGCCTGGTCATAGTCGGCAGAGAGATAAAAACCGCGTCCGAAGTCCTTGTTCGGTTTGGATTTCAACAGGTTTATTTGGGCAAAGTCCTTGTTAGTACCATGATATAACCTCATACCAAAGCCCCTCCATGGCGATGGCAATATTCCGTGATGTCGTCCACCATGGAGGCAAACGACTGCGTATGTACATATCCGTAATGCCGGTCAATGAAATCTATCCCCTTGAAACGGCTCAGATAGTTGAAAGCTTGCTTCATCGTCAGCCCATACTTGCGGCCGAATTCCTGTACGAAAATCAGGGTCCATTCCAGCTTGTCTTTGATGTCATATCCCATAGTTGTCGCTGTGTTATAGGTTCAACCTTTGCAAAAATACTGAATTTGCCTGAAAACCCGCTCCCTTTCTTGCGAAATTTTTCTCCTGCCCCTCCGTTATCAAAGAAAGTTTCCTACCTTTGCCCTCACATACCTAAATAAAGGAACGCTGATATGGAACATCCTCTTGCACAATTCAAGTTCTGCCCCAAGTGCGGCTCGCCGCGCTTCGAGGTGCACAACGGCAAGTCCAAGCACTGCGCCGACTGCGGATTCACCTACTATTTCAATCCCTCGTCGGCCACCGTGGCCCTCATCCAGAACGGGCGGGGCGAACTCCTCGTGTGCCGCCGCGGCAAGGAACCCGCCAAGGGCACGCTGGACCTGCCCGGAGGCTTCGTCGACATGTTCGAGACAGGCGAGGAAGGCGTCATCCGCGAGGTGAAGGAAGAGACGGGCCTGGACGTGCTGCGCGCCCAATACCTCTTCTCCCTGCCCAACCTCTACCTCTACTCCGGCTTCCTGGTGCACACGCTGGACATGTTCTTCCGCTGCACCGTGGCCGACGTGGGACACTTCCACGCCATGGACGATGCCGCCGACGCCTTCTTCCTCCCCTTGCAGGACATCCGCCTGGAGGACTTCGGCCTCGACTCCGTGCGCCGCGGCCTGGGGATGTTCCTCGAACAAGAATTATCCACCCGACAAACCCAAGATAGACAATGAAGAAGAAAACCCTTACCCGCATACTGGGCCTTGCCGCCTTGTGCTGTGCCTCCCCCTCGGCAATCTCCGCACAAAGCCTTGACAAGACGCCCGCTCCGCGAGACTTTTACCGGGAAGGAGAGGCCCTGTTCGCGCAGAAGGCCTACGCCGCCTCCCTCTCCCCTTTGCAAACCTACCTGCGCCAGGCTGCTGACGAACCCCGGTCCGCCGACGCCCTGGCCCGCCAGGCTGAGGCCGAATATATGCTGGCCTGCGCCGCCTACGAACTGGGCGACCCCCGTGCCGCCGACCTCCTGCGCGACTTCCTCGCCACGCATCCCGACACGCCCCACGCCAACCGCGTGCAGGCCCTCATCGCCTCCACCTGCTTTTTCGACGAGGACTATGCCGCCGCGCTCGACGCCTTTGACGGCGTGCGCCCGGAGTGGCTCTCCACGACCGAGCGCGACGACATGACCTATCGCCTGGCCGTCTCCCACCTCCAGACGGGCGACCTCACCCAGGCCGCTGTGTGGTTCGAGACCCTGCGCGCCACCTCGCCGCGCTACGAGGGCGACTGCACCTATTATATATCCTATATCCGCTACACCCAGGGCCGGCTGGACGAAGCATTGCCCGGCTTCCTCGGCCTGCAAAGCCACAGGAAGTACCAGGCCCTCGTGCCCTATTACATCGCCGAAATCTACCTGGCCAAGCAGCAATACGACAAGGCCGAAATCGTGGCGCAGAACTACCTCTCCGCTTATCCCGGTGAGGCCCATGCCGCCGAGATGTTGCGCGTCCAGGGCACTGCCCGCTACCACGCCGCCGACTGGCACGGAGCCATGACCGCCCTCGAAGCCTACCGCGACGGCACCGATGGTCGTATGCGCCGTGATGCCGCCTATATGCTGGGCATGGCCTATTGCCACAATGGGGTCTATTCCCAAGCCCCCGCCGCCCTGGGCGAAGCCACGCTGGCAGACGATGCCCTGGCGCAGAACGCCTACCTTCACATGGGTCTGGCCTACCTCCAGTTGGGCGACAAGAACAAGGCACGCATGGCCTTCGAGCAGGCCGCCGCGTCCGACGCCGACCGTGCCGTCAAGGAGCAGGCCGCCTATAACTATGCCCTCTGCATCCACGAGACGGCCTACGACGCCTTTGGCCAGTCCGTCACCGTGTTCGAGAACTTCCTCAACGAGTTCCCCGGTTCGCAGTATGCCCCGAAGGTCAGCTCCTACCTGGTGGATGTCTACCTGAGCACCCGCAGCTACGAGGCCGCCTTGAAGTCCATCGAGCGCATCCAGCAGCCCGACCCGATGATACAGAAGGCCAAGCTCCGCATCCTCTTCCAGCTGGGCACGCAGGCCTTTGCCAATGCCGACTTCACCGCCGCCATCGACTACTTCACCCGCGCCTGGGAACCCGCCGCCACGTTCGGCACCCGCGGCGAGATGGAGCAGTCCGATGCCCTCTACTGGCGCGGCGAGTCCTACTACCGCCTGGGCCGGATGGCCGAAGCCGCCATCGACTTCGAGCGTTTCCTGGGCATCCACGCCACCCGCAAGGACGAGACGGTGGCCCTGGCCCACTACAACCTGGGCTACATCGCCTTCCACCAGCAGGTCTACGGGGCTGCCGAGAGCCGCTTCGCCCAATACGTCCGCCTGGAGACGGGCGAGAACCGCGCCGCCCTGGCCGATGCCTACAACCGCCTGGGCGACTGCTGCCTGCGCGGCCGCCGCTTTGACGAGGCCAAGCGCTATTATGCCACCGCCGAGAAGATGGGCCAGCCCACGGGCGACTATTCCTACTACCAGCTGGCACTGGTGGCCGGTCTGCAGAAGGACTATGCCGGCAAGGTGGCTCTCCTGGATCGCTTGGCCGAGAAATACCCTGAATCGTCTTACGCCATCGACGCCCTCTATGAGAAAGGCCGCTCCTACGTGCAGGCCGGGCAGAACGCGCAGGCCATCGCCACCTTCCGCCAGCTGTTGCAGGCGCACCCGGAGAGTCCCGTCAGCCGCAAGGCCGCTGCGGAGATTGGCTTGCTCTATTACCAGGACAATGACTACGACCGTGCCATCGAGGCCTATACCTACGTTGTCACCCGCTATCCGGGCAGTGAGGAAGCCCGCCTCGCCCTGCACGACCTGAAGTCCATCTACGTCGAAGCCAATCGCGTCAGCGACTACGCCCGCCTGGTGGAGCAACTGCCCGGCGGCATCCGCATCGAGGCCGGCGAACAGGATTCCCTGACCTACGCCGCCGCCGAACGCATCTACATGAAGGGCGACATCGTACCCGCCAAGGAAAGTCTCACCCGCTACCTGCAAAGCTATCCCGACGGCGCCTTCAGCCTGGGGGCGCACTACAACCTCTGCACCATCGCCCGCCAACAGGGTGACGAAGACGGCATCCTGCTCCATGCGGGCAAGTTGCTGGAGTATCCCGACAGTCCCTATACCGAGGAGGCGTTGCTGATGCGCGGCGAGGTG
>DXBX01000042.1 GCA_019116285.1 Candidatus Bacteroides merdigallinarum | reverse complement strand
TTTACAGCATCCAGAAGCGAAGGATAGTATTTACCTTGAAATAGAATCAGTGCCACCTTTTCCTACAATCAATGCCAATGATTCCCCCAATCAATGCCAATGATTCCCCCCAATCAATGCCAATGATTCCTACCAAAGGTACTACCTTTGCTTCACGTCGTCATTAGGAATTGCTAAACATCCCCCGTCATAATCTCACTCATCATGCAACGCCTCCGCCGGCTGCACCTGCATCGCCTTGCGGGCAGGATACCAGATGCCAATAGCAATCATCAGGCCGATGAGAACGAAGGTAGCGGCGGCACAGAGCAGCAGGCGGTCCCACTCCAAGGTGGTGCCGTTGCGCCAGGCGTTCAGCTCCAGCTTGGCCAGGTTGAAGTCGATGACCAAGGCGGGGATAGTGACGATGAGCAGCAGCAGGAAGCCCTCGCTGAGCAGCCGGGCAAAGACCGCGCCGCGGCTCGCCCCGTGAATCTTGTGCAGGGCAATCTCGCCCCGGCGTTGCTGTGTGCGGAACCAGAAGGTGCCCAGCAGGCCGAGGAAGATGTTCAGCAGGAGGAAGCCCATACCCACGCAGTAGTTACGAAGCTGGTTCATCCAACTCTGCTGGAAGCTGCGGCGGATGTCGGCGAAGCTGCGCACGTCGGCGATGTAGATGTTGCCAATGCGGTACTGGCTCTCGCTGTCTGCCTTGAGGCGGGCGATGAAGTCGTGGTCCATATTCTCCTTGACGCGGATGCACAGCTCGCAGTCGGGGTTGATCCAGCCTTCGCCCAGCAGCTCCATGTTGAACACGAAGCTGTAGCAGGAGCGGGCCTGCTCGAAGTCGCTGTAGCGCACATCCTGCAGGGCGGCGCCCAGGCGGAAGTTGTAGGTGGTGTCGCCGAAGAGATGGAAGTCCTTCCCCGCCAGCGAGGTCAGGGGGACATCGTACCTTCTATATAGATTATTGGAGGCCAGGAATTCGCCCCGGCGCAGCATCTCGGCCAGTTGTTCGGGCGTCTCGCCGTTCGCGCCCCGGTAGCGGAAGACGCGCAGGAAGTCGGGCGTCACCATCCGGCGGATAGTCCACGAGGGGGAGCGCAACGTGTCATACTGCACCTGAACCGTACTGTTGCTCCCGTTGTAGGGGTAGGAGTTCTGCGAGAGGCTGACAGCCTCCACGTCGGGACGGTGGCGCAGGCGGTCCACCAGCGTCAGGATGTCGTTGTGCCAGTTCGTGCCCGTCTTGAAGTCCGGGCTCTTGTCCGTCAGCACGCCCATCTCCACGAGGTAGCAGTGTTCGGTGTCGAAGCCCCGCGGCTCATTGTACGTGGCCAGGCGGCAATAGAGCATGTCGATGATGTACCACATCACCACGCTGACCACCAGCAGTTCGAGGGCCAGCCAGAGATTGCCGCGCCACTCGTTGCGTATCTGTGTGAATAGTTTCTTTTGCATAGATAAATTTCTATTTAATGTAATCTCCCTCCTATCGACTCCACGATGTTCATCCGTGCGGCACGCCAGGCGGGGATACCCGCACTGAGCAGATTGAGCACGAAGCAGAACAGCAAGGCCCAGAGGAAGGTGGAGAGGTGTATCAGGATGGACGCATCCACCGTGGGCGGGTTGAGCGTTCGGCTGAACTCTTGGGCGAAGATGATGTCGTTGCACGTGTAGGCAAAGCCCACGCTGAGCAGGAAGCCCAGCACGCCCGCCAGCAGGGTGACGATGAAGTTCTCCGCCAATATCTGCCCCGCTATCTCGCCCCGGGTGCAGCCGAAGGCACGGCGCACGCCAATCTCGCTGACCCGTTGCCGCAGACGGCTCTGGGTCATGCTACTCAGGTTGATGGCAGGGACAATAAGGAGGATAAGGTAAATCATCAGGCGGCTACGCCGTTCGCCCCGGAGGTCGGGCTCATGGTTGGCAGCGGTGGCGAGGGCGTTCTTCTCCTGGTCGTAGGGACGGTTGCGGCTGAAGAACCGATAGCCTCCGCTCTCGCCAATCACTTGGTTGTAGGCCGCGAGCCGACGGGCGCACTCCTCGCGGATGGCGGGGAAGTCGGCACGGCTCTTGGCCAGGATGGTGCAGGACATCATGCCCATCAGGTCGGCGGTCCAGGTGTTGTTCACTTGGTCGGTCGAGGTGTAGGGTATCCACACTTGGGCGTAGGCCGTGTTGGCCAGGGTGGAAACATCCTGCACCACGCCGCTGATGCGGTAGGGGGCATGGGCCAGGAGGAACTCGCGCCCCGCCACTTCGGTGGTGCCGAACAACAGTCGGGCCACGCTCTCGGTGATGACGGCCACGGGTTGTCCGGCATCGAAGGTGGCGCGGTCGTAGGGCTTGCCCGTCAGGAAGGCGAAGTCAAACACGCGCCAGAAGTCATCGTCCGTCTCCTTCACGTCTACCGCCGTGGCGGCTTGGTTGGGCAGGCTGACGGGCGTGGCCGTGGTACCGTAGGTGTAGAGGGTCACGGCTTCGGGGGTGGTGAGCGACTTGTACATCTCCCGCGCACTGCGGACGCTGAGGGGGCCGTTGCTGGTGTCTCCTTCGCCCCACTTCTCGTTGCCGATGCTGCCGCAGCGGACGTGCAGGAAGCGGTCGCGGTTGCTCTCCGGTTGAAAGGGCTCCACCTGCACCTGCTGCATCATCACCACCAGCATGATGAGGAAGATGGAGAGGGCCGTGCCAAGAATGTTCACCGTGCTGATGAGCGGCTGTTGGCGCAGCTGGCCCCAGGCTTGTTGGAAGTATTGCTTGATCATGGTCAATCTTATTTTTCTCCGATATTCAGTCCTTTGGTATCCAAGTCACCGATGCCGCCGCGGCTCAGATTGGCCGAGCGGGCGTTGCCGCGCAGGGTGACACTGCCCACACCGTGCATGGAGGCATCCACATGGTCGCAGTTCACTGTGAGTTCTGCATCGCCCACGCCATCCAGGTCGATGTCGAGGTTGCGGCAAGCAAGGTCGTCAATAACCACTTCGCCCACACCATCAATATCAATATTCAAGTCGCCGTCCAGCTTCAAGTCTCCCTCGCAACGGAAGGAGCCCACACCGCTGAACTCAATGCCGTCCAGGCTCGGGGCGGACAGATGAATCGTGACCCCGTTATTATTGCCCCGTCCGGACCTGCCCTTGAAGCCGATGTGCAGCGTGCCGTCGCCGGAGACGGAGGTCGTGGTGCGGTTCACGTTCTTCTCCTTGCCTTCGATGCGCAGGGAGTACTTGTCTGCCTGAGTGAAGATGATTTCACCTACGGCGGTAATGTCTATGGCATGGAAGGCTTCGACCTTGCGCGTCTGGCTGACACGGGCATCGCCATCCTTGGCACATACGGTAGTTACACAGAAGAAGGCCAACGTCGCGGCCAAGAGCATATAGAGAGTGGTAGTTTTCATAAGTGTATGTTGTTGGTTCATTGAATAATTCATTGCTGTAGGGGCGGGGCTTGCCCCCGCCCAGAATGAGGGCGACCGCAAGGGCCGCCCCTACCCGTTTTTATCCCACCAGATGTCCGTCGAAGAAGTGCACTGTGCGCTTCGTCAGCTTGGCTTGGGCCTCGTTGTGCGTCACCATGACGATGGTGCGGCCGTCCTCCCGGTTCAGCAGCTGGAGGATTTCCATCACCTCGGCACCCATCTTGGAGTCCAGGTTACCGGTCGGCTCGTCGGCGAGGATGATTTCCGGGTTGCCGATGATGGCACGGGCGATGGCCACGCGCTGGCACTGACCGCCGGAGAGCTGCGTGGGCATGTGGCGCATGCGGTGGGTCATGCCTACCTTCTCCAGCACCTCCTCGGCAAGGCGGTGGCGTTCCTTGGCACCGACCTTGCGATAGAGCAGCGGAAGCTCCACGTTGTCGATGACGTTGAGCGAGTTGATGAGGTGGAAGGACTGGAAGACAAAGCCCAGCTTCTGGTTGCGGAAGGCGGCCAGCTCCTTGTCCTTCATGTGCGAGGTGTCCGTGCCGGCAATCTCTATCTTGCCACGGGTGGGCACGTCCAGCAGTCCCATGATGTTCAGCAGGGTGGACTTGCCACAGCCGGAGGGTCCCATCACGCTGAGGAATTCTCCTTTTTCCACTTCCATGTTCACGTCCTCGAGGGCGAGGGTTTCTACTTCGTCTGTACGGTAAATCTTGGTGATGTCTGTTAACTTAATCATTGACATAATCGTATCGTTTTAATGGTTTATACTATTCTATTCTTGTGATGACAGTGCCATCGATGGTTGGTAATCAAATGCCGTGCCAAAACGGCAAGCATCTGATAATATGTTGTTTATCTATCCGGGCAGGTGTTCGATATCGGACACCCTGTCCGCTTTTGGTGTCCGCTACTCGTCGCGCAGAGCCTCGGTGGGCGGGATGCGGCTGATCTTCCGGGCAGGGATGTAGACGCCTATCGACACCACCACCAGCAGGATGACGTAGACGATGAGCGACACGATGAAGAAGTGTGCCCAGAAGTAGTCCGTCCAATACTCCGGCCGCAGGATGTCCCAATACATCGCGCCCTTGGAGAAGCCCTCGCTGATGGCGTATTGCAGGTAGATGAAGCAGCCGACGAGCGTGCCCAGTGTGGTCAGCACCGCACCCTCGCCCAGCAAGAGGCGGATGATGCGCCCCGGTGTGGCCCCGAAGGACAGCATCACCCCGACTTCCTCCCGGCGGGTGCGGGTCTGGAGCCAGAAGGTGCCCACCACGCCCAGGCAGAGGTTCACCAGGAAGAACACGGCCACCAGCAGGTTGCGCCGGTAGATGGACGTGGAGCGATAGAACTCAATTTCGGCAATGCCCTGCCGGTAGGTCTTGAGGACGCGGGCATAGAGGTTGCCGGCCCGCAGGTTCTGGAGCATCCAGGGCTTGAACTCGTGCAGGAAACGGTCCATGCTGACGCTCTCCTTCAGGCGAATCAGGATGCGGGCATCTTGGGGAAGATAGTCCGCCGCCATATCCTCTGCCTTGCCAGGCCGGAAAGCGATAGGAACGGCTCGCTGGTCACTATAGAACTTGACGGAGCCTACCGCGCCGATAATATTAATATAGGTAGTGTCCTTCTCGTTGTACGACCAGAAGCGTTTGCGGCGCGGGACGCCCGGCTGGCGGGACTGTGGGACGGACCTGTCTCCCCCCGGGCGCTGGTCCCCTGCTTTTCCTGGGAAATGGTGCCCCGGCATGACGTGGTGGTCCGACCGGAGGAATTCGGTTGCCATAATTTTAAGCTTTGGAAAGGAGTCCGAACCATGAACGATCTGCAGGAAGTGTACGAGTATCTGCAAAAGTGCGGCACCTTCTATCTGGCCACCGCCGAGGGAGATCAGCCCCGGGTGCGTCCCTTCGGGGCGGTGGACCTGTATGAGGGCAAACTGTATCTCCAGACGGGCAACGTCAAGCCTGTCTTCGCCCAGATGAAGGCCAATCCCAAAATTGAGCTGTGCGGCATGGCCGACGGCGGCACCTGGATCCGGGTGACCGCCACCGCCGTCCAGGATGACCGGATGGAGGCCCGGCAGGAGGTGACCTTCTCCATGGCGTCGGCAATCAGCTGGCCGATCTCATCGCTGGAGGAGGACACAGCGGCTACCCGGGCGATGTCCTTGGTGCCGGACACCTTGTGGGAGTTCTTCTCGATGGCGTCCACAGCCACCTCGGTGGCCTTCTGCACGCCCTTGCGCAGCACCATGGGGTTGGCGCCGGCGGTGACGTTCTTCATGCCCTCCCGGACCAGGGCCTGGGCCAGCAGGGTGGCGGTGGTGGTGCCGTCGCCGGCCACGTCGTTGGTCTTGGTGGCCACTTCCTTTACCAGCTGGGCGCCCATGTTCTCAAAGGGGTCCTCCAGCTCCACTTCCTTGGCGATGGTCACGCCGTCGTTGGTGATGAGGGGAGCGCCGAACTTCTTATCCAGCACCACGTTGCGGCCCTTGGGCCCCAGGGTGATCTTTACCGTATCCGCCAGCTGGTTTACGCCGGCCAGGAGGGCCTTGCGGGCGTCCTCGCCGTAGATGATTTTCTTAGCCATAATATAACTCGATCCTTTCTCTACTGGGTTGATTTACGAACACAAAACAGGGGCTATCGTTACTCGACTACAGCCAGGATGTCGGACTGCTTGACGATGGTGTACTCCTCGCCGTCGATCTTCACCTCGGTGCCGCTGTACTTGGCGGAGATGACCCGGTCGCCTACCTTCAGGTACATCTTCACCTCTTTGCCGTCCACCTCGCCGCCGGGGCCAACCGCCACCACACGGGCGATCTGGGGCTTCTCCTGAGACTTAGCGGCCAGCACGATGCCGCTCTTGGTGGTCTCTTCCGCCTCTTCCGCCTTGATGAGCACTCTGTCCAGAAGTGGTTTGATCGTCATAATACATACACCTTGGGCCCCTGTATTATAGTCGCTGGGGGGCCGTTCCTTTCTCCCCGAAAATATCGTTTTCGCGCCCCCGGGGAGGAGCGCTAAAACCGTGCGGATACCGCACGAAAAAGAAAGATTTACTCGATTTAGCACTCACTCTTCCTGAGTGCTAAACTTATTGTAGCTACAAAGTCAGGTAAAGTCAAGGGGCTTTTTTGAAAAATTTTACTTTTAACATTTTCTTCATAAAGATGCCCCCCAGCCAAAGCCGGGGGGGCCGCTGCTATTCCTCTTGTACCTGGGCCGTAAAGCCCTGCTCCTCATCCCCGGTAAACAGGATGGTATAACTGCCGCCGTACTGGGCGTGGAGCTCCACCGGCGGGGTGGTGGCAATCTCCCGGGTATCCCCCTCCCCGTAGGGGGAGAGGTCCACCGCCAGGCCGGAAAGGTCCCTGCCCTCGAAATACCCCTGGGGGAACAGGGCGGTCAGGTCCGACTGGGCGGTCAAAGGGGCGCCGTCTATGTCACCCCAGCCCCCCTGGCAGTACTCCTCCCCGTCCAGGTACAGGGTGTAGTAGAGCTGGTACACCTCCGGGCTTTGACACACCACCCGCAGGGTCAGGTCCTCCTCCCCGGCGGACTCCTGGACCACCACGGTCTGGCAGGCGGATAGACCCGTGGCCAACACCAGGGCGGCAGCGGCGGCAAACAGCAGTTTTTTCATAGG
>DXBX01000041.1 GCA_019116285.1 Candidatus Bacteroides merdigallinarum | reverse complement strand
CCTTTCCCTTCGCCCGCTCCTGTCCGGCAATGTAATTCAGCACATGCATGCAATATTTTGAAGGCGTTCCTGCGGCTATCGTCCCCGACAATCTGAAGGCTGCCGTCACACGAAGCGACCGCAACGAGCCTGTCATCAATGATGATTTCGCCGCTTTTGCCGAATATTACGGCTGTGCGGTCTATCCCGCCCGTGTGCGTCATCCCAAAGACAAGGCTTTGGTAGAGAATGCCGTAAAGCTCCTCTACCGTTCCATTTACCTTGACATAGAGGGAATGACATTTTCCGGCCTGGAGGAACTCAATACCGCCGTTCATGTCTCCCTGCTTGATTTCAATGAAAAGGTGATGGCCGGACGGGAGGTGTCACGCAAGGAAATGTTCCTTCAGGGAGAGAAGGATTATCTCCGGCCGCTTCCCGTGAAACGTTACGTAATGAAAGAAAGGAAACTGATGACTGTCGGGAAGAACTCTTACGTCTCGTTGTTCAAGCACCATTACAGCGTTCCGAAGGAGTATGTAGGCAGGCGCATGACGATTCTCTATGATGCCGGCACGGTGGAAATCTACTGTGGCATGAACCTTGTCGCCACCCATGACCGCTGTGACATTCCCTACGCTTATTCCTGGAAAAAGGAGCACAACCTGCCGGGACACTATGGCCCCTATGACAAGGACTTGGAGGAACTCTTCCGACGCGCCTCGGAAATAGACAATATCGTATTGAACTATCTACGGGAAGTGGAGCGTGCCATGCAATATCCGCCAAAAGCGTTCAGGTCATGCCGGGGTATCTTGACGTTGGAGAAAAAATACGGCCGCGACCGTCTGGTGGCGGCTTGCGCATGTGCAGACCAGAAGTTGCAATACGGGTATCAGGCCTTGCGCGAGGTGCTTGAACTGGGAGAAGACGCGGATTTCCTTCCCGATGAGGACGGGAAAGTACAGCCCAACGTGACTTCCCCGGCTCCATTGACCCACAAAAACATACGTGGACGTGAATATTACAGAAAGGACAAACAATAAAAACTCATATTTATGGAAGTAAACAATAAAACGGCTCCCGTTACGGGACAACAGGACCAGAATACCATATCACTGGATTTAATGAACCGCATGAAATTGCATGGCATGGCGGAGGCTTTCAGGGAAAGTCTTGCCGGCACCACCCCGCAATCCATGACTGCGGACACGTTCCTTTCCATGCTCCTTGCACGCGAATGGGACTATCGTGCACAGGCTGCCATTGCACGGCTTACCAAGAATGCGGCATTCCGCTACAAGGCCTATGTTGAACAGATTGACTATGCCACGAACCGGGGACTGGACCGCAACCAGATGGAACGTCTCGCCACCCTTGATTTTGTGCACAAGGCGCAGAACCTTTTCATCACCGGTTCTTCAGGAACAGGGAAAAGCTATCTGGCCTGTGCCATCGGCCACGAGGCATGCAAAAGGGGATTCCGGACCTTCTATGCCAATGCCCCGAAACTGCTCGGCGCGCTGAAAGTCGCCAAGGTCAAAGGTACACTTGAAACGGAACTCAAGAAGATTGAGCGATGCCAGCTGCTCATCCTTGACGACCTGTTCATCGTGCCTCTTGATGCCAAGGAGCGTCCCATACTGCTTGAAATCATCGAGGACAGGCATGAACGGAAATCCATCATCATCACATCGCAGTACCCCTCCTCCAACTGGTACGACATGGTAGGTGACCCGACAATAGCCGATGCAATCCTTGACCGCATCATACATACGGCTCATACCATAGAGTTATATGGTGAAAGTATGCGAAAGTTAAGGTCTAGGAAAAACGAGAAATTTTAAAAGGGTAAAATAAAATTGACCCCCAACACCAGGACTTTAAAGGGGCAATCATATTGTAGCCAAAGGTGGGCAAATCCTGTTTGGCCAAAAGGGTCAAAGTCGTGTGGTTTTTCCACATACCAAGGACCGTGCCGTACAGACACTCTACCAGTCGCCCGACGAACTGCTGGAACTTTACAAGTACCTAAACTTCGACTTCGAGCAACAGGCCGGCCTGCAAGCCTCCGTTCCTTTCAAGGCAGGAAAGTGGCTCGACTCACGCCTAACCCTCCTCGGCTTGTGGATGCGCCAGAAGGACAGCGACTTTTACGACCTTCCCTTCGACCGTCACCGCCTGCTGGGTATTGCCATGCTGAACAACACCATCACTCTGAGCCGTAAGCCCGACCTGCGCTTGACCGTCGACGGGCGTCTGCAAGGGTGTGCCATCCAGGGCATCTACGACATTCCGGTGCTGGGTAATCTTTCGGCCACATTGCGTTACACATTTCTCGATGGCAATGCCGTGCTTACCGCCTGGTGCCGCGACATTCTCCAGACTGCCATGCCCTGTCCGCAGATACGCTATGGCCGACAGTGGGTGACAAACAATTACTCCAGCTTCCGTAGTGTGGGCCTTTCCTTCGCCTGGAAGTTCGGCGGCTACAAGGAGAAGAAGCGGGAAGAGGTGGATACGTCGCGATTCAGGTAAGGCTTGGTTCAGCTTTTCACGTCATTTCCCTGCTTAATGAACTTCTCTACCGACTCCATTCCGCCAGCCGATAGATCCACGCTGTATTCACGGCCATCGGTCGTGCGCAGAATGCACGATTTATGCTTGACATCCACTTTATAAATCTTTTGTCGATTGAGCAGCAGGTTTCGTCCGGCTCGGATGAAGTGCGCTTCGCCCAGCCGGGTCTCGATGGTGCCCAGGCGTTCCAGGACAATTTCCTCGCCCATTGTCAGGGTGACCTGCGAATAGTTGCCGTTGGCACGCACAAAGATAATGTCGTTCCTGCCGGTGAACAGCATACCGTTCAATGTTCGGAGAGGAACTTTTTCGGCAGAAGGCTTTACCGGCTGGGAGGGGAGAGCATTGCGCTCGTCGCGTTCCTCGATGCGGCGGATGGCTTTGGCCAGTTCGGACACATCCATCGGCTTTAGTAGGTAGTCGGCTGCGGCAAAGCGGATGGCCTGGAGCAGGTACTCTGAGTTGTTGTAGGCCGTGGTGAAGATGATGTGCGGCAGGGGCATGGCTTCCTTTAGTTCGCGCAGCAGTTCCAGTGTGGTGTGTCCTTGAAGTTGGATGTCGAGGAAGAGGATGTCCGGCCGGTGACGTAGGATAGCCTTCAATGCCGAACTGTAGTCTTCACAACTCTCCACAATGCTGATTTCTGGATGGTAGTCTTCCAATTTTCGGATGAGCGACAGGCGGGGCAGTCGTTCGTCTTCGACGATGATAGCACGATATTTTTTCATGTGCAAGTTCGGTTTAGAAATAGTTATAATGATAAGGAATGTATAGCTCGAAGCGCGTGCCGCAGGCATTCCCGTCCGCATCTTTCAGGTCGGTGACGGTCTGCACGATGTGTTCGGCGTTGCATTGGTTGTAGAGTTCGATTTGTTGCTCCATGATGCTCAGTCCCTGCTTGGTGGAAGTGGGCGAGAGGTTTGCCGCCGCTTCTCGTCCCACTCCGTCGTCGGTGACGGACACGCAGACGCCTCCCGTCCGGGCTTTGACCTCAATGAGGATGTGTCCGCGTCCGGGCTTGTTGCGCAGGCCGTGTTTCACGGCGTTCTCGCAGTAAGTGTGCAGCATCATGTTGGGTACCTGGATATGCAGGTTCACGTCGGGGTCGGTGTGGATGTCGTAAGCCAGGTTCTCGCCGTAACGCAGTTGCTCCAGGGTGAGGTAGAGGCGGGCGTACTCCAGCTCCTCGTCGAGGGAGCGCGAGGGCTTGTCCACATCCATCAGCAGGGTGTTGGTGAAGCGGGAGTAGAGTGCAAGGTACTTGTTGGCTTCCTCCACCGAATGGTTCATGATGAAGTATTCAATGCCTGCCAGCACGTTGGAGTTGAAGTGCGGGATGGACTTCAGCCGGATGGACTTCACCAGCAGGTTGTTCAGGCGGGTCTCGCGTTGCAGCTTGTGCATCTTTATGCGTTCCCAGCGTTTGTAATAGTGATAGGCCGATGCCCAGATGCCGCCGGCCAGCAGCAGTCCGATGAGTGCCCAGAACCACGGGCGTTGCCACAGGGCCGGGCGCAAGTATATGTCGATGTGTACGGGAGCCGAGGTCATGACGCCTATCTGAGCTTCTACTTCCAGCCGGTAGCGGCCGGGCAGGAGGTTGTTGAACTGCACTTCGCGTGCCGTCTGCGGTTGCGACCACTGGTCTTGGAGCCCCTTCAACCGGTAACGGTAGCAGACGTTGCCCGTGGCCGAGTGGGACACGGCAATGAAGGAGAAGCGCAGGTGACGCACGGGATAGGACAGTGTTACCTGCCGGGTGGGGACGGGCAAGAGTTGCCAGTCTACATTGTCGATCGAGGCTTCGGCCGAGACCACCTCCAACTGGGGCACGGCGTGTTGATACACAAGGTCGCGGGGATGGAACGAGACGGTTTGGCCTACGCACGGTACCCACACGGTGCCGTCGTCGGACTCGGCGATATGGGCAATGAGCGGCTCAATGCCGGTGAATCCGTTGTAGCGGTTGAAGAACATCGTCTGCAATAGTTGGTTTTCTGTGATGTACAGTCCGTTGACCACAGCCACGATGAGGTAGCCGTCGCGTGTCTGGCAAATGGAGCGAATGGGACTTCCGTAGTGCTGGAGCAGGATGGTGGAGTCGTTGCGCACGGTATAGAGCTTTTCGCCCGAGGCCAGAAGTATCTCGCCTTGCAGGGTGGCGGTCATGGCGGTGCAAGGAATGCCCTCTTCTGGCTGGTGGATGGTCGTCTGTTCTTTCCCGTGAATCCGCACCGGACCGTAGGCAGTGCCCACGTACAGGTTGCCGGATCCGTCGGGGCAGGCGCAAAAGATGCCGCGCAGCCCTTTGTGCGTGGAGCGGATATGTCCCCGGCGGTCGGTCACGAACAGCTCCTGCCGGGTGGCCACGAGCAGGCTGTCGCCGTGTGCAGAGAGGAAGCGGTAGTCAAGCAATGGCAAGTCGAGCCATTGCCTGCGATTGCCTTCGCAGGCCAGCACGCCTCCGCTGCCCAGCAGGTAGGCGGTGTGGCCGATGCGGGCGGCATAGGGGTGGAAGAAGTTGTCTTTGCTCCGTGGATATGCCAGCGGGCGCAATTCCCGGGCCGTAGAGCCGCCCAGCAGTTTGCCGTTGAGTGTGCCGACTGTCAGCAATCCCCCGGGGGCGGTGTCGATGGCGCGCAGGATGTCGTTGTGGTCGGTCAGCGTGTGATTCATGAAGTTCAGTTGGAAGAAATTGTACACGCCCTGGTAGGTAGCGAGCCAGATGTTGCCTTCGCGGTCAATGAACATCTGCCGGATGAGATTGATGCCGTCTACCAAGAGTTCCACTTTCTTTGTGCCGGGGTTGAAGCGGTACAGGCTGTGCGCGTCGTGCAGGTAGATGTTGCCCTTGCGGTCGGCGCAGGCCTCCACGCCGTAGTCGGGTGCCGTGAAGCGGAACAGTGCCACCCGTTCAGCCGATGCCCCGTGGCAACGGTACACCCCGTCGGCGGCGAAGAGGTAGAGCGTGCTGTCCGTGCGCAGCAGCGAGTAGCCTTGGGGCACGAGCAGGGCGGGCAAAGCGGTGCCGTCGGCCTTGAGGCGGTAGGTGCGTTCGGCGGTGGGGATATAGAAGGTGCCGTTTGCCGTGTCGGCAAACACGCGGCGGCAGGCGTCCATCTCGTCAAGCAG
>DXBX01000004.1 GCA_019116285.1 Candidatus Bacteroides merdigallinarum | reverse complement strand
ACTTCCCGCGTCAACCAAAATTTGAATACTTCCCGCGTCAACCAAAATACAGATACCTCCCCGTCCAATCAACCGACTTTCAAAGGCATCCCATACAGCGAAATTATCAGACAATGGTTTATATTATCCGGTGGCGAACCGGCGCAGGGCGAGCGCAACACGAAGCTGCACCGACTGGCGTATCACCTGCGGCATATCACGGATAATGACGAGAAGCTTTTGTTGAAGATTATGCCAAGATTCGGATTGTCGGAGGAGGAGATGAAGGGGTTGATACACAGTGCCTGCACGGCCACGTGGTACGGAATGCCGCGGATGATGCAGGAAGCTATAAATAATGGAGAATTGGGAATTAAGAATGGAGAAATGGGAATGAATCAGCCGCCTGCGATGCCGGAAAAATTACCGCCGCTCATCGAACTTCTTGTCAGCCAGACACCGGATATTTACAAGCCCGCCGTGGCGCATGCGGTGTTTCCGTCGCTCGCCACGCATCTGCACCGCGTGAAGTTCCGCTATATTGACAACGTGGAGCATGAGGCGACGCTGATGAACGTGCTGATGGCGGGCACGGGTGCGGGCAAGGATTGCATCACGGAACCCATCAACCGTATCATGGCGGACATCCGCGAGCGCGATGAACGCAACCTGGAGCGCGAACGCCAGTGGAAGCAGGAGATCAACTCGAAGGGTGCGAACAAGGATAAGCGCCAACGCCCGGAAGGTCTTATCATTCAGGAGATTGACGCGGATATGACGAACCCGGCCTTCGTGATGCGCACGGCGGAGGCGGACGGACATTTCCTCTACACAAAGCTGAACGAGATTGACCAGTTTGATGCGCTGAAAGGCAGTGGGAAAGGTAACCAGCAGTTCCAGATTATGTGTCTGGCGTTCGACCCCGGCAACCGCTACGGACAGACGCGCGTAGGGGCACAGAGCGTAACGGAGAAGGTGACCATCCGCTTCAACTGGAATGCCTCCACGACCATCCAGAAAGGAAAACGTTATTTTAACAGGGTATTGACGGACGGACCTATTTCGCGTATAAATTTCTGTACAATCCCCGAGCGCGAGATCGGCGCGGAGATGCCTGTCTACGGCACCTACGAAAAGACTTTCGATGAGGAGCTGAAGCCGTATATCGAACGCCTGGTGCGCGCCACGGGGACGGTGGACTGTCCCGAAGCATTCGCGTTGGCCCAAAAAATGTGCGAGGAGAATGCGGAGTTCGCGCGCGTGTCGCAAAGCCGTGTGTTCGAGAATCTCTCCTTCCGAGCCAATGTCATTGCTTACCTGAAGGCGTGCGTGCTATATGTAGCCGGCGGCGAGCAGTGGGACAAGACGCTGGAGGACTTCGTGCGCTGGTCGCTGCAATATGATATGTGGTGCAAGATGGAGTTTTTCGGCGAGGCCATCGAGCAGGCGGACCGGGACGAGCTTAAACGAAAAAACGGAAACGGCCCCAGCAACATGCTGCTCTCGCTCCCGGACGAGTTTACCCGCGCCGATGCCGAACGCATGCGCCAGCTACACGGAATGGACAGAAAGGGTACCGGAAACATGCTCCGCGTCTGGGTGTACAGGCGTTACATTACAGTCATTACAGATAACAATTACCGAAAACTAAAATACCGCAGCGATGGAATTGACCTTGCACCGAACCAAGAAGCATAGACGCTTCACCCAGGGCACCCTCTCGATAGAGGGGGAACCCTTCTGCCACACGCTCGAACCGATTTCCCGCAGAGCCATCCCCGAAGGTCGCTACCCGCTGGTGGTGACCCGCTCGGAAAAGTTCGGCGAGTGGCTACCACTGCTGCTCCACGTGCAGGGTTTCACAGACGTCCGCATCCACGCGGGCAACACGGTGGAGGACACCAAGGGGTGCATCCTCGTGGGCTATCGCTCTGACCTGCACCCGGAGAAGTTCTACGACTCGCGCTTGTGGCTGCGCCGATTGCTGAGGCGGCTGGTGGAAAGGCCGCTGGGCGAAGGAGTGTGGATTACGATCGATTGAGAATTGAGAACTGAGAACTGAGAATTGAGAATTAAAAATTGGCACGGATGACGTGGATTGCACGGATAAATCAAAATCTGCGTCATCTGCGTCTAAAGAAATCTCTTTCCACACCCCAAAAGCACATTTTTCCCGAGAACACCCCCTATTTTTAGGGGGTATTCCGAGAAAAAGCACTATCTTTGCAGCCGAAAACCTATAAAAAAGAGACCCATTATGTCTAAAATGCGTTTTTTTGCTCTGCAAGAGCTTGCCAACCGCAAGCCGCTTGAAGTGACTCCTCCCGCCGGCCGCCTGAGTGACTACTACGGCAGCCATGTCTTCGACCACAAGAAGATGCAGGAGTATCTGCCCCGCGAGGCGTACAAGGCTGTGACCGATGCCATCGAAAAGGGAACACCCATCAGCCGCGAAGTGGCCGACCTCATTGCCAACGGCATGAAGAGCTGGGCCAAGTCGCTCGGCGTGACCCACTACACCCACTGGTTTCAACCGCTGACGGACGGCACCGCCGAGAAGCATGACGGCTTCATCGAACTGAGCGCCGAGGGCGACGTCATCGAACGATTCTCCGGCAAGCTGCTCGTCCAGCAGGAGCCGGATGCGTCCAGCTTCCCCAACGGCGGCATCCGCAACACGTTCGAGGCACGCGGCTACACGGCGTGGGATGTGTCCTCGCCCGCCTTCGTAGTGGATGACACGCTGTGTATTCCTACCATATTTATATCTTATACGGGCGAAGCGCTGGATTACAAGACGCCGCTGCTCAAGGCGCTGGCTGCCGTTGACCGTGCCGCCACGGACGTGTGCCAGCTGTTCGACAAGAACGTGACGCGCGTCTTCGCCAACTTGGGCTGGGAACAGGAGTACTTCCTCGTGGACCTCGCGCTGTATAACGCCCGCCCCGACCTCTGCCTGACAGGCCGCACACTGATGGGCCACTCATCGGCCAAGGACCAACAGCTGGAGGACCACTACTTCGGCTCCATCCCGCCGCGCGTCACCGCCTTCATGAAGGAGCTGGAGATTGAGTGCCACAAGCTGGGCATCCCCGTCAAGACGCGCCACAACGAGGTGGCCCCCAACCAGTTCGAGCTGGCACCCATCTTCGAGAGTGTCAACATCGCCAACGACCACAACCAGCTGGTGATGGACATGATGAAGCGCATCGCCCGCAAGCACAACTTCGTGGTACTCTTGCATGAGAAGCCCTATCAGGGCGTGAACGGCAGCGGCAAGCACAACAACTGGTCGCTCTGCACGGACACGGGTGTCAACCTCTTCGCCCCGGGCAAGAATCCGAAGGGCAACATGCTGTTCCTCACCTTCCTGGTGAACGTCTTGATGATGGTGTACAAGAACCAGGACCTGCTGCGTGCCTCCATCGTGAGCGCCGGCAACAGCCATCGTTTGGGCGCCAACGAGGCACCGCCCGCCATCCTCTCCATCTTCCTGGGTAAACAATTGAGCGGTATCCTGGACGAAATCACCCGCCAGGTGACCGACACGAAGATGACCGCCGAGGAGAAGACCACACTGAAACTGGGCATCGGCCGCATCCCGGAAATCCTGCTGGACACCACCGACCGCAACCGCACGTCGCCCTTCGCCTTCACCGGCAACCGCTTTGAGTTCCGTGCCGCCGGATCGTCGGCCAACTGCGCTGCCGCCATGATTGCCATCAACGCCGCCATGGCCAACCAGCTGAACGAATTCAAGGTGCAGGTGGACCGTCTGATGGAAGAAGAGGGCTGCGGCAAGGACGAGGCCATCTTCCGCGTGCTGAAGGAGACCATCATCGCCTCCGAGCCCATCCGCTTCGAGGGCGACGGTTACTCCGAGCAGTGGAAGGAGGAAGCCGCCCGCCGCGGACTGACCAACATCTGTCACGTGCCCGAGGCGCTGATGCACTTCACGGACAACCAGTCGAAGGCGGTCCTCATCGGCGAGCATATCTTCAACGAGACCGAGCTGAACAGCCGCCTCGAAGTAGAATTGGAGAAGTACACCATGAAGGTGCAGATAGAGAGCCGCGTATTGGGCGACCTGGCCATCAACCACATCGTCCCCACTGCCGTCATCTACCAGAACCGCCTGCTGGAGAATCTGCGCGGCCTGCGCGAGACGTTCACGCCCGAGGAATACGACGTGCTCAGCGCCGACCGCAAGGAGCTGATCCGCGAAATCTCCCACCGCGTCACCGCCATCAAGAAGCTGGTGCGCGAAATGATCGAAGCAAGAAAAGTAGCCAACCAGCTGCCCTACAAGGAGCGTGCCTTCGCCTACGAGGAGAGCGTCCGCCCCTTCCTGGACAGCATCCGCGACCACATCGACCACCTGGAGATGGAGATTGACGACGAAATCTGGCCGCTGCCGAAGTATCGGGAGCTGCTGTTCACGAAGTAAACATCCCTACGACTTTTATTTAATCGGAGGCACACGAATGACATGTTCATCCGTGTGCCTCCTTTTTTTTTTCTCCTCCCCCCATCTCTTATTCTTTGTTAATTTCCCACACCCCCTTCATCACCATTCAAATAATTATGGCATCTTTGTAAGCGGAATCGGAGATTTCAAACAAACAACAAATGGTATTCATAAAAAGTACAAGTCATGGGAATCTTATTGTATCCTGAGGAGCACCACAGCTGCCTCAACTATCGCGTGCCACAGACGGCGGGCATCCGCCTGATGCACTTCCCGCAGGGGATGCGCCAAGTTATCGACACTACCCTGTCGACCCTTATCTTCGTACTCGAAGGCAAGGTGCTCGTCACCTCCGACAATTCCCACCAGGTCCTGCACACAGCGGGATACTTCTCCCTGCAGACCCGCAAGAGCAGCACGTACATCCAGGTTCTCGAGGACTGTACCTTCCTCAACTGCCACTCGCCTCACGACCTCACCCTGTGCGACCGCTTCACCGTCCAGCAACTGCCTCAGTACATCCCCAAGGACTTCCACTACCGGTTCACCCTCCTGCCCATACGCCCCCGCCTCCGGGAATACCTCACCAACCTGCGCCACCTCCTCGAAGACGGCCTGGGCTGCGTACACTTCCACGAACTGAAGATACGCGAACTCTACATTCTCCTGCGCGCCTATTATACTAAGGAAGAGCTGGCCACCTTCTTCTACCCCCTCATCGGCAAGAACCGCGACTTCAGGGATTTCGTCTACGACAACTACCGCCAGATAAACAGCCTCACCGAATTTGCCGAACGGGCCAACACCAGTCTCGACACCTTCAAGCGGCGGTTCAAGGAAGCCTTCGGTACCTCCGCCCACAAATGGATTACCCAACGCAAAGCCGAACACATCATGCGGGACCTCACCCTGACCAACATGACTATCAACGAGATAGCAGAGGAATACCGTTTCTCTTCCGTCGCCTATCTCACCACCTTCTGCCGCCAGCACCTCGGCAAGACGCCCCAGCAGATACGGAACGAAGCGAACCCGTAACGATTCTGCACTAAAATTATAATAGATTGCACTTTTTTTGTAAATTATGTCTGAGACTACCGCACTATCTTTGCAGCCGAAAACAAGAAACAAACGGTAAATCAAAGTTAGTGCATGAATCAAAAAGCCCTTCCATATATCGTGTGCCTCTTGCTCTGCCTGACAGGCATGGCAAGACTCTCGGCACAGGATGTGGCCCTCAAGACCAACGCCCTCTATTGGCTGACCACCACCCCCAACCTGGGCGTGGAGGTCGCACTCAAAGACCAATGGACGTTGGACCTCTCTGCCGCCTACAATCCCTGGACCTTCAAGGACGATAAAAAGATGCGCTTCTGGCTCGCCCAGCCCGAGGCACGCTACTGGCTGTGCGAAAAGTTCGAAGGACACTTCGTCGGACTGCACGCCCACGGCGGACAATTCTACGGCGGATTCCACTCCAAACGCTACGACGGCTACCTGGCCGGAGGCGGACTGACCTACGGATACGACTGGATACTCTCTCCCCACTGGAACATCGAGGCCGCCATCGGCATCGGCTACGCCTACCTGTGGTTCAAGGAGAGCCCCCGCATCCACTGCATCAAGTGCGAAGTGGACAAAGACAAGCATTACTTCGGCGTCACCAAGGCGGCCGTTTCCTTAATATATATGTTCTAAGAAACTTATGAAACGGAAAAACCTCATATCACTCATCACCCTGACGGCCTCCGCAGGTCTGCTGGCCAGCTGCGCCGCCCACCGCGACACCGCCGGGCGGGCCATCACGGCCACCCCTGCGGAGACAGTCCTCACGCCCGACAGCGCCAACCGCATCGACATGGACCTCACCTTCCACGTCCCCGCGCAGAGCCTGGCCCGGCGTGCAAGGCTGATCATCACCCCGCAGCTCGTCTCCGGCGACACCGTCCGCGACGAATACATGCCCCTCGTGGTGGATGCAGAGATTTACACGAAGAAGACCCGCCGCAAGGAAGTCCTCGAAGGCTATGCCGACCCCTACGCCGGCAGCCGGCAGGCACACCCCGACCGTAACGCCGCCCTCGACCTGCCCTACCGCCACACCGCCACCCTGCCCGACGGCATCCAGGCCGCCCGCCTCCGCGCCGTTGTCAGCGAAGACGGTTGCGGACAGTGCACCGGCATCGACACCGTCGACCTGGGCGCCGTGGCCAACCCCGTCACCCTCATGCAGGACGTACGCGAAAGCTTCGACGTCGCCTGGATGGAGCCGGAGTTTGTCGTGCGGCCCAAGGTGCGCCAAGGACGCGGCATGGCCCGCCTGCAATTCGTCATCAACCGACATGACATACGCCCCGAACTGGGCAACAACCGTGCCGAACTGGAGCACATGGTCGCCGACCTCGAGCCCGTCCTCCGCGACTCGCTCGCCACGCTCACCTCGCTCAGCATCTACGGCATGGCCTCGGCCGACGGCCCCTACCCCTTCAACGACGCCCTGGCACAACGCCGTGCCCGCGAGGCCAAACGCTGGCTCACCGCCCGCCTCAGCCCGGACGGCAGCCTGCAAGACCTGATAGAGACCGGCTCGCGCCCCGAAGGCTGGTGGCCCGTCTACGAAGCCATGCGCCGCGACGGACACCCCGACAGCCTGGCCGTGCGCCGCATCCTCGAGACCTATACCGAGGGCAACGACGACCGGCAGGAATACCACATCCGCCGCCTGGCCTGCTGGCCCGACATCCGCGCCAAGTATCTACAGAAGGACCGCATGGTGGAATACGTCTACACCTACACCCTCCGCAGCTTCACCGACGACGCCGAGATGCTCCGCCTCTATGAGACGCGCCCCGACGCCTTCAACGAAGACGAGCTGCTGCGCGTGGCCTACTTGGTGCGCGACGACGAAGAGAAGATGATGGACGTCTACCGCACCCTCCAGCACTACTTCCCGCAGAACGAGGTGGCCGCCAATAACCTGGCCGTCTTACATTTGCGCCGCGGCGAGACCGACAAGGCCCGCCGGGCCCTCGCCCTGCCCGGACAATACAGCCCCGAGACACTCAACACCCTGGCCGCTAGCTATGTCTATGCTAACGACTACGAACGCGCCATCGAGCTGCTCCGCGGGATAGACACCCCCGAAGCACGCTATAACCTGGGACTCCTCAAGGCCGCACGCCGCCAACTGGCCGAAGCCTACGAGCTGCTCCGCCCCTACCGCGACCTCAACAGCGCCATCACAGCCCTCAGCGTGGACCGCAACGACGAGGCAGACGCCATCATGCGCACCCTGCCCGATGACAGCCCCACCGCCGAGTATGTGCGCGCCCTCATCGCCGCACGCCGCAACGACCTCGCAGAGCTGTGCCGGCGCCTGGCACCCGCCCTGGCCGACCCGGCGCTGAAGGCCCGCGCCCACGACGAACCGGACTTCGACCCCTACCGCGACACACCGCAGTTCGGGGAGATTATGAAATAAATTATCACTTATGCCAATGAACCGAACCCATACATACCTGCTCCTGCTGCTGGCCCTCCTCGCCGCCTCGTGCATCCGCGACGACCTCGAGCCCTGTCCGCCCCTGAGCATCAAACTCAGCATCACGGACAAGAACTACGAGAACGTCCGCACGGTGGAAGAGGCCACGGGCCTTAGCCTCGCCCTGCCCGAGGACCGGCCCTTCCGCTACTACATCCAACGGCTGTACTACACCCTCTACAACCGCGACACGGAAGAGCTCATCACCACCCGCCGCCTCCACGACGTACAGGGCGACGCACAGATGGCCACCGTCTATGACATCCCCGCCGACCTGCCCTACGGCAACTACGCCCTGGTGGTCTGGGGAAACATCGCCAGCGACGAGGGCATCATGGGCAACGGCGGCAGCTACGACCTGCACCAGGACCGCGTGGAAGGCTACGACGTCTACCACGGCCTGCTGACCTTCACCTACGACGAGTACAACGCCGAGTTTGTCTGCCCCCTGCAACGCGTCAAGGGAGACCTCCTCATCCTGGCCGAGCAACTGCCCGCCGACGTCAACTGGAGCCGCAAGGCCGTCACCGGCGTCAGCGGCAACGTCTCCTACAACCTGCAGTACACCCCCGGCGATGCCGAAACCGTCGTCACCGAGCGCAGCTGGGAGGCCGGGCTGACCAATACCCGCAGCGAGACCGACCTCGCCCCCACCGTCACGGACAAGAGCACCGTCTACGTCCGCTTCTTCGACGACGCCGCCATGGAGACCCCCGTGGCCGAGCCGCAACCCGTGGACGTCACGATGCACCGCAACGAAATCACCGCCCTGCGCTATGTCTACGACGCCGCCACCGGAGGATTCCACATCTACCTCCTCGTGGACGACAGCTGGCGCGTGGTGCACGACATGGGCATCGAATAAACCGAGAAACTGTATTTTTCTATAGATACTTTAAACACTTATTTATTAACTAAATTATTTACAGTATGAAGAAGAATTATTTACTTTTAGCTGCATTTGCATCGGCACTGACCTTTGCGGCATGTAGCAATGATGAGCTGGGCGAGATTAACCAGAATCCCCCCATCGCCACGGAAGTAGTAGAAGGCGCCACGTTTGAGATTGCCATCTCCAACCAAGGAGTAGGAACAAAGGCTACGCGCCCGATGGGCAGCTCGGCCGCTGACAACAATGTGAACACCATTGCACTGAAAGCTTATAAGTGGGACGGCACCACATGGAATGATGTAACCTCCTCCGGTGCCACACAAGAAGAGAACAAGGTTGCTTTCAAATACGTGAGCGGCGCAGCTACCAATGCTGAAAACACAATCATCTCGAACGGCATTCTCACATACAATGAAGACATGGAAGAAAGCGTGCCGGGCGACCAGCAACACATCAATAAGAAAGCGAAAGTGGAAGTGGTAGGCTTGGAAACAAACACTACTTACCAATTCGTAGCTTATGGTTATAATGGAACAAGCAACGCCTATCCTTATGGAACTCTTACAGGTGCAGGTGAAGGCTTTGCCACGGGCGTGTTCAAGGCTGCCATGAACTTGGACTTCAACGATGCAACAAGCGGTGAAGCAAACAAGTACAAAATGGAAGAAATCTTTGCCGCCTATGCCAACGCCAAGACTGTGACGAGCGAGAAAACAGATGCAGAGGGAAATCCGGAAATCGTCTTCACGGTTACCCCGACACTGGAACTGACGCGTCAAGTTGCCGGTATGTTGGCTTACTTCCAGCACATCCCCACCTACCTGCCTGAACAAAACAACGCAGACGGCCAGCTCTACAAGGTTAAGAAACTGCAAGTTATTGCCAACCACACTTCCTCTGACTTTTACTTCCCGGCTGTCCTGCTGGAGGATGAAGACTTCAACGGAGTTCCCTCTACGCAGGATGACGAAGATGTGCTGATGACCTTCGACTTCTCCAACATTGCCAAGAATTATAATGCTGATGATTTAAGTTCTAACAGCGAATGGGAGTTCTACAATATAAGCGAATCCAGCGAAAGTGGTTATGCTTCTCCTTTCGCCGAAGGCTATAGCACGCCTCAGTATACTGACGGAAACAGCTTTAAGATGGTGGATGGAGCCATCTTCGGTGCAAGATATCTCTTGCCGTATGACAAGCACTATGGCGAAGGCACTACGCTGAAGCTCCGCTTCCTGGGTGAAAGCGACCAAGTTCTACAAGAGCGTGACGTAACGACGGCCAACATCCCGAACGGTGGAACGATGTACGCTTACGACATCCGTTGCAACAACTTCTACTCTATCGGTCAGAAGCTGGCTACGGATACGACAGACCCGGATCCCGATGATCCCGATGACGATGACGAGCCCATCGACCTGCGCAGCAATGACATCAACGTCCGCATCAACGACGCTTGGGCTGTCCTGCACAACATGGGCATCGAATAACCCCATACCCTTGATTAAAATCACCGGATGCCCGCAGGGCGGGACCCGTTCCCACCCCTGCGGCATCCACTTTTCATTTTACATATTACATTTTTCATTTACCATCTTACATTTCCAACCATTATGGCAGACGAAATCACCTACCGCATCGACGCCTTCCTGCAAGACAACAGCCTGACCACGGACAACACGCAGGACGTCTACGCCGTGCCCGCCTCGCGCGAGCCCGCCGACGAAGAGCGCATCCTGGCCGAGATGAAGGCCGAAGACACCGGCCTGCGCCGCGAAACCATCCTCCACGTCTTCGAACTGGAGAAGCGCGTCATCAAACGCCTCCTCATGAGCGGACACGCCGTCAACACCGGACTCTACCACGCCTCCGTCGCCTTCCGCGGCCTCATCAAGAACAGCCAGTGGAACGCTGAAGAAAACGAAATCGTCGTCAACTTCAACCCCGGCGCCGACCTCCGCGAAGCCATCCGCAAGACGCAGGTCAACATCCTCGGCGCCAAGCCCGCAAGCATCTCCGTCACCGGCGTGCAGGACGTCGCCACCAAGGCCGACAACGCCAGCGCCACCGCCGGACGCGCCTTCACCCTCACGGGACGGAACATCCGCATCGCCGGCCAGGACCCCGCCGTGGGCCTCACCCTCATTGCAGAGGACGGCACCGAGACCGCCGTCACCGACGACCTCTGGGTCATCAACAAACCCTCCACCGTCACCTTCATCATCCCCGCACAGATGGAGGCCGGCACCTACACGCTGCGGCTGACCACGCAGTTCAGCGGAAATTCCACAAGACTCCTTAAAACCCCTCGCACCATAGAGAATACTCTCTACATCGGCACGGAACCTCCTCAGACCGGCGGATCCGGTGGCGAAGAAGAAGGCGAGGAAGGAACCTACGGATAACTCATCTGTTGCGACACTCGCAACAAGGTAGTTGTGACACCCGCAACAGGGTAGTTGTGACACCCGCAACAGGGTAGTTGCGACACCCGCAACAAAAGCAGAAAACAATTAAAAACCAACATACATCGCTCTTTGACATCTTGAGACGCACAGGAACCTGTGAGAACCCGGGGAATCCGTACACAATCTTCTCCCCTCTTATTTCCTTATCTTCGGTATTTTACGTACCTTTGTGGCGTGCAAGCACGCGCGCCCCGGAAATCACGAAATTATTCATTCAGTAATTCATTAAAGAAAGGAGAACATCATGGCACGACCCATCAAGGAAACCCCAATACTGTTCGGGGAAGAGGCGAGGATGCTTCAGGAAGAAATGAAGCACCCACAAAAAGAAACGCCCGAAGAAATGGCAAGAATCCAGAGAGACTACGCGTACATTATGAGCATTTTTAAAGACCAACCGAAAGATGGACAAAAATTACAATCCTAACTACACCGTACGCCGGTTGGAAGAAGGCGAAACCGTGAAATCGTTCGACTGTGGCGACGCAGACTTGAACGATTTCATTTTGAACGCCGCACCACTCTACCGCAACGAGCTGCTGGCAATAAGCTATGTCATGGAAGATGAGAACGGCAAAACTCTGGCCTACTTCAGCCTGGCCAATCAGCTTATCCGCTTCATCAAGCTCTACTTCCGGACAGACAACAAGACCGGTTGTCGCTTCATCACCGTGGATGCTTATATCAATGCAATTCCATTTTACCTGAAAAATGAATTCAGACCCATGACCGAAGCAGACAAAGATGACACTCATACACGAGTATTACTCTATGACTTGAAGAGACTGGAAGGCTGACCCTCCCCCTCCCCTTTCCTATGCGTCCCAAGATGCCGGCGGGCACCGAGACAACAACCCAGAACGTAGAACGCATAGAAAGGAACAACAATGAAGACATTACGCCATACCCTCACCACCCTCAGCCGCGCGCTGACCACACTGCTGACACCCGCCCTCATGATGACGGGATGCCAGGATGACCCGCTGTTCTCCGCACCGGGAATGGACGGAGGAGGGACGGCGACACGGGCGGAAGTGACGAATCCGGGGGCGCTGCAACAGGAAGGCAGCTACTGGGTGGCTTCGAAACGGGTGCCTTTGGTAGGCGTAGGCCGTATCGTCAGCAACATCTCGCAAGGTTTAGTTTCCATCAGCGAAAATGCAAATTTCGGCAATGTAGTAGACACCAATTTGGATAACTATACCGATATCAGCGGCGTAACAGCTGATGTACTTGGCAACCAAATATTGTCCGTCAAAGACCTCTATCATACCTACCGGGGTAACCAAACCGTCGGCTTCGTGATAGGAAACGATGAGGCAGGCTCGCTACTGGATCTCTCCGTACTCAAATTCCTAGTCATATCTACCTATCGGAACGGAGATCTGGTAGGGAGTTATAACGTAAGTGAAAACAGCAACCTGCTAAGTTTGGGCGTGCTCAGTTCTTCCAATCAAGCCTTACAAACTATTTCGGTCACGGCAAAAGAGCCCTTTGATGAAATAATGCTGGCCACTACCGGTGTTTCCGCCGATGTCAAATGGGCCGGAATGAAAATATATTATGCCTTCGTGGGTGAAACCCCTATTAATTATGTCTATAAGCAAGAAGGCAGTTTTCCCGATGCTTACTTCTCAGACACTCAACTGATGGGTAGCAAGCTATTTACCAATGACGATACGGAAGCCGGCTATATCCTGGACCCGGATCATGAAGACGGCATCCTGTTCTCCAGCATCCTGTTGGAGTTAGGAATTGCCCACAAGACTACCCTGCATTATGGGACAACCGTAAAAGCCGGCACAGAAGTAGGCTTCACCTACAACACGGCCACTATCGCAGACCTCAGCCTCGGAACCACCGTCAAGCTGACCCCCTACGACACGACAGGCGACCCCATAGAAAACGACATTTACGAGAAAAAAGGATTGATAGGTCTTGACGTGGCCGGCGGAGGCAACGGAACTTACAGTCTGATTCCTTCGAAAGACATCAACAGCCTGCAAATCAGTTTCAGTGCCGTAGGACTCAACTTGGGAGGTACCCGCATCATGCGTGCTTTTACACGCGAAGCCACCACGGTGGATCCCACATCGTATTTCGTCACTCCCAATGAAGTCAAGACCACGGCCTCATCCTACTATTTCATGAAACCGCAAGAAAAGGCCACCATCACAGACTACCGTTTAGTAAGCAATCCCGGAGGAAAGGCAGAGCTGACCGCCGCAACCAACGGTGGCTACATTCTGAAAGGCATGTTGCAAGGCCGCACCTATGAAGTGTCATTCTTGTGTAAAGGACCCGATGGAAAAGAATTCCTCAGTACTACTTATGTGACACGTGTGGCCGGCAATACGAAAGACTGCCAGACCAACTATATGACAGGCCAAGGATTTTCCGTGGCTGTAGCAGCCGACATGGCCGGGGGCATCAGCATCATCACCGGCATACAAAATGCGCAGAACATTGTAGACCCGGACCACACGAACAACTGTGCATCTTTCATATCTTTAACAGACATCCTGCAACATGGTGTCTATGCAGCCGTCAAATCGACAAAGCCCCTACAGCCTGCCACTGGGGAAACCTGGCGTGTGGGCTTCACCATCAAAAGCGGACCGGGATTACTGGGACTGCAAGCACTGAAATTCTTCTCCGTAGCCCTCTACAAGGATGGCACAGAGGTACAAAACGGTGTGGCCGCAAGCAATAACACCGCCTCGGTAGACCTCATCAATATCGGAAGCGACAAAGTACGTGTCAGCATTGAGACAGACAAAGCATTTGACTGCATCGCCCTGCGTACAGGCGGATTGCTGGGCCTGAACCTGCAATCGCTTGAAATCTACAATGCCTTCTATGAAAGTGCCTCCTGCGAGGAATATGAAGTCATGGACTATTGCTCACAGTTAATGACACCCGCCATGAACAACTTGCAGGTGGACTACGAGTATACCGGGTTCACCGGAGTCGAAGTAGGAGCAGGCATCTATGACTTGGGCTACATGATGGACGAAAACACAGAAAACCATGCAACGGTCACCACAGTAGCAAACATCGGTCAGTTCAGCTTGGCTTTCCGGTTCGATAAACAGACGCAAACAAACAAATGGATTGGCCTCATGCTGTCAACTCCCAGCGGAGTAGCCAATGTGGATCTCCTCAGCAACATTACCTTGAAAACGACGCTGAATGGAGTGGTACAGGAAACCATTACACAACAAAAAGGAGGCTTGCTGGGCGTGGAGTTGATTGGCTATGAAAACAGAAAATACATAGAAGCCACTCCCACCCGAGAGTTTGACGGCATTACTGTCGAATTCAATGGAATCAAAGTGGCAGGGGATTGGCTGTTCTATGGTTTGTATGGCATCAAAGACATGAACCACAACGGCACAGATGATTGTACAGAAGGAGAGGAAGAACCGGAAAACCCCGGCAGCATAACTCTCTCTCTTGACAACGAGCATCTCTGCAATGAAAACGACCTGGAAAAGGTACCCTTTGAATTGCAAGCCATACTGAACAACGGCATCAGCGAAACCGATCCTTACTACTTGGAATGGATTTCGTCCGACAGCCAATCCGGCATTATCCCCGTGAAGGTTCAGAACAGCAATTCGGGCAAGATTCTGGTTGCTGCCGACCCGGAAAAGCCGTTGGCATTGTCCGAAGGCGTATACCGACTCACGCTGTATTGGCAAGACATAACTGATGAGGAGGTAATAAAGGAAGGAGAAACCAAAGACGATTATGTAGTGAGCGATGCCTCTGCCCTGCTTACCATCCATCCCCGCCTCACCACCTGGACCGGCAATGCCAACGACCAAAACTGGAACAATTGGAGCAACTGGTCCGAGGGCTCGCCTTGGGGCTGTACAGATGTCATCATCCCCGGCAACCTGGGTGATAATTATCCCTTCCTGACCGAGGACGACTACAATGCCGGCCTGAACAACTGCGCCCACATCCACATCGAGGACGGCGGACAGATAGTCAATACCCGCTACCTCAACACCTACGAGGGTGCCTGGGTGGACATCAAGCTGAAGGGCGGACGCTACTATATGCTCTCCTCCCCGCTGGAAGACATGGTATCCGGCGACTGGTTCATTTCGCCCGAGGTGACCTTGGCGACAGACATAGAGAATGCTGAGAATGGACTGCCCTACTTCAGCAACCTCAACGATGTCAGCTATCCCGAGGGACGCACGAACCCTATCATCTACCAACGTCTGTGGAGCACCAGTGCCCCGGTGAAGAACCCCGACGGCTACAACGCCCCGAAGATAGTCACCCCCGATGAGACACAGTGGACGCCACCCTACAATGCCGTGGGGCAGCCATACGGCCTTGGCATGGGCTTCTCCCTCATGGCTGGCAAAAAAGACAACAGCGGAGAATACCACCTCTTCCGCTTCCCCAAGCTGCATAGCATATTGCATTACTACAATTTGGCAGGCGTGCAGACGGGCAGTCCGGAGAACATCGCCAGACAATACCACTACGGCAAGTTCTTGGATGACAGCGATAATATAAAGGAAGAAGGTTTAGAGTTCAAACAAACGAATACAAAGGCCAACCGATACTTTTTGGTGGGCAATCCGTTCGTCTCCTGCCTCAAGCTGTCCGCCTTTATGGCCACCAACGGCATCCAAGAAGTGAAGCTGTTTGACGGCACCACCAACACCAACAACCCGCTCATCCTGATAGACGGGGAACTGGTGTCGAGCAACGGAAGTGCTCCGCGCAACGTGGCACCAATGGAAGCTTTCTTCGTCATGACACCGGACGGCACGGAAGAAACAGATCTGACCGTCCGCTTCACGCCGGACATGCAGACCAGCGACTACGGCACCCCCGCCTTCACCCGCTCCGCCGCCCCGGCCCTCCCCTCCGCCGCCCTGCGCCTCACCGCCGTCCGTGACGGATACACCGCCCACGCCCTGCTGCGCATCGACGATGAAGCCTCGGCAGCTGTAGTGCCCGGCGAGGACACCCGCCTCCTCATCGAGGGCGAGGCACGGCCCCGGGTAGCCGTCTACACCGTGGCCGACGGACAGGCCCTGGACATCCAGCAGGTGCCCGACGGACCCGCCACCATCCCCCTGGGCTTCTACCTGCCCGACGGAGGACGAGCTGACATCCGCCTCACCCCGGACTTCACCGACAGCCGCTGGACCGACTGGTTCCTCCTGGACCTGCGCACCGGACAACGCCGACGCCTCACCCCCACCACCCTCACCCTGCAAGGTGTGGAGAACGGAAGCGGGCAGTACGCGCTGACAACGGACAATTGAGAATTGAAAATTGAGAATTGAGAATTAACCATTGACCCTTCATATGACATTGGACAAGAAACTCAGACATACCACCCTCGCGGCTACCCTGCTGCTCTTCGCCGCCTGCGAGAATGACGAACTGCCACAGCCCGCACCGCAGCCCGGAGGCTCCGCTATCGCCTTCACCGTCGATGCGAAGGTGGCCGCCACGCGCTCCCTGCCGGAGAACCCGCAGACCGACCCGGATGCGACAAGCCCCGCCGTCCAGCACGTCTCCGCCGTCCGCCTCTACATCTTTCGCCACGGAGACGACGGAAAGACCTACTATGCCGAATGCGAGGAGATTGATAAGGACGAATGGACCGGCCTCCACATTGCAGATGGCGAAGACAAGGAAACCGTCACCAAGACCTATACCCTATCCACCACGCTCTATCCCTTCACGGACTACACGCTGCTGGGTGTGGGGTATGAAGCTGTGAAGGATAAAAAAGATAATGACGACTACAGCAATGCCTACCAAGAGATAATCCAATTGAACGGAACCAATACAGACCTGTCTACAATCAAAGACAAGGATGTCCTCCCCACCGATGACCAAACGGAAATAGAGCCCGGCGCCGAAGTAGACCTCTCCGCCATTGTCACCACCCTGAGGGCCGACAAGGACAAGGGCAAGACCCATATCCAACACAACGAATACTTCACCGGCACCGTCCGCGCCACCACCGATGCCAACGGCTTCCTGCCCGAAGGCACCACCGTGGAGATGCGCCGCCGCGTCGCCGGGCTCAGCGCGTGCTTCCGGCTGACAGGCTTCCCCGTGGAGCCGAAAGGCGTCGCCGTCATGCTGTGGAAAGCCCAGAACAAGGACGTGCCCACCATCCGGAAGATCTGGCAAGAACCGTTCTTCACCGACCATGGCAATACCCCGCTGGAAAGCAACAATACTAATAATTCAATAGAGGACGACCCGCAATGCCTGCTCTGGCTTGATGAGTTTGATACGGAAGCCATCAAGCAAAATGCCCGGAAAGCCCCGGACACAGACCCCGATGACGAAGATGATCCGGATACGGATGATCCCGGCGACTTGAATCAAGCCGACGAAACAATCATATACACCACCAAGGCCGAGGGCAACAGCACCTACCTCCTGCCCCAGCAGCAGAGCACCTACGTCCTCCCCCAGGAAGCCCCGACGGGTAACGCCGGTAAGAACTACACCCTCGCCGTCGTGGTCTATACAGAGGAAAAAGGAAACTACAAGGCCATCTGCACCAAGCGCGCCGCGCTGAACATCGGTACGGGCGGCCAGGCCGAACTCATCTTCGCCACCGACCTGGGCACCGGCATCGTGGACGACGAATCCTACTACCGCTACCCCATCGTGGCCAACCGCTTCTACTGCTTCGGCACGACGGACACCCCTCTGGAAGTGGAGTTCGACCCCAGCAACCCCTTCGAAGTGGAAGTGGAGGATGGCTGGGAAGGACAACCCGACCTGGACTTCAGAGACTGAACATAACCAACAATGACGAACCAAAGACATAGCATGATGAAGACCCGCATACATACCCTCCTCCCCGCAGCCCTGCTGCTACTGGCCACCGCCTGCGAGGACACCCTCACCGCCCCCGGCAACCCCGCCACGGGCAACGGACCCACCCTGACCCTCGCCCTGGACAACCGCGAGGACAACGGACAGACACGCAGCGAACTCACCGACGGCGCCCCCGTCAACCACGTGCAGTCGGTGCGGATACTCGTGTTCAAAGGCGAAGGAGATGACGCCACCTACGAGGGCGAGGAAATCTACACCGGCGCCAACAAGGGTGCCATCGCTTGGCCCACGCCCACCGAAGAAGGCCAGGAGAAGCCGGACCAAATCATCTACCAAATGAACTACCCCTTTGTGGAGGACGAGACCTATACCCTGCTGGGCGTGGGGCAGGACGAGCAGTTTGCAACGACCTACGATCTTATAGATAATAATGATAAAAACGATATAGAACAAGGAACTACCTTGACCAACGCCTATGCCAAACTGAAAGAAAATGCATCTCCCAAGGAATGCGACTTCTACACCGGCACCACCACCTTCACCTACGAGGGACGCGACACCCATATCGACGACCTGCGGATGAAACGGCGCGTGGCGGGCGTCCTGCTCTATGTGACGGAAATCCCGCAAAGCCTGACAGACGAGAACAACAACAACAACTACCGCATCACCTCCATCCGGGTATGCCTGGGCGAGATTGTCAACCAAAACAGTTCCGTCCGCCTGCAACGCGACTTCGAGAACTGGAACGAAGAACCCGCGGGACAAGACAAACTGGATGGCAGTAACGTCATAGCCGAGATAACCGGGCTGGAGAACTGGACCTATACAGACAGACAAGACTTCTACATGGAAGACGGCAGCATCAAAACCGCCCGTACCGGCGTCTACATGCTCCCGCTCAACGCCACGGAGGGCACGCCCACCTTCACGGTAAAGATGTATGGCAAGAAACTGAGTAGCGATGCCACAGGTGGAGCAACTGAAGGCGAAGAAAAGGAACTCAAGTCCTTCACCGTCGAACAGCGCGACACCGACGGCGAATCCGTCACCTCCTTCCCCATCCGCAGCAACTACCTCTACAGCATCGGCAAGTATAACCCCGAAGAGGGCGTGGACGAGCCCATCAGCCTCTCCGGCGACCCCATCTACCTGGAGGTCCTGCCGTTCGATGAGCTGGAGGTCAGCCACGACTTCGGGGAGGCACCGGTGCAGGCGCTGTTCAATCCGGACTTTGACGAGGAGACGAAGATATTCAATTGCATGAACGGATGGGTAAACATAAAGATATTGCCTCCATTAATCACAATCCGAGAAAATGTTACTCAGATAACAGCAACCATCATAGAAGATGACCCCATTGAGGGAGATAGAGAGGGAGAAAAATATCTCCGCCACTGGCTATATATGAGGGAACATACCAATGACAATCGTGAAAGTGATACATACACCCAAAACAATTTGGTCTTGTATTCATCCGAATCAGACCAACCAATGGATTGGAACAATATGTCCATCACTCTCTTTATGGAAGATTATGCCCGCCGCCGGACATGGGGATGGACCGAGACAGGAACATGGAGCCCAACAGACAACGACATCAAGAATATACAAGACGATGTACGCAATGCAACAGTTATCCTTACGACTACTATACAGCAAGATGAGCAAACCATCGAAAGGACAGATGTCCTGCATATCAAACAGTACAATACCATCACCGTACGCTACCAAGGACGGGACGAAGTGGATAACGATGAGTTAGAAAACGCATTTGCCGACTGCGGATTCAGTCGTGAAGATATGACTATAGACGAAGAAGGCAATCTGTTCTACGATGGATGGGGCTTTTGGGACACCAATAACATAAGCATATATAGTGGTGACGGCATTGGCAGCCGAGGCAATGGCTCTTGGAATCTCGAAAACATACAAGCAAATAGCGGTTGGACTGGCACTGCTGTCATAAGAGCGCAATATACTTTTAAGGAAATTCAGACGGAAGGAACGGATGCCAAGAAAATGAGATGCAGTATACGGACAACGGACAAAGACAGCCGGACCAATACAGGCTGGTATTTGCCCGCCGAATTTGAGATGGAAGGTCTGATGGTACTCTCGGCTGACTGCTCCGACAAAGGATATAATACTAGCTATCCCAATCTGATGAACACTATCACCAACTTAACTTACGATAGAGATTTTTGGACCTCCACCACAGCTGGTATATATAGCACCTCTGAAACGGACAGAAACAAGAAATCGTATGCCTACGAAATAACAAAAAGTAATGATAGTGATTATAGCTGGCAACGCAATAAATTCATCCGAGACAGGAATAATAATGATGTTCCTATAAATAAATGCTACATCCGACAAGCACGAAAATTCTCGGATAAATACAATGGCCAATGGTAACGTCGTGTAAACCCATTTTTATACGACCATCGTAGATACTCCTCTACGACCACCGTAAGGGAGTACTTACGACCACCGGAAAGGAGTACTTCCGACACCCGGAAGGGAGTAGTTCCGACACCCGCAACTACCCTGTTGCGACACCCGCAACAAGACTGTTGCCAAATGACCGACAGAAGAACGAAACAGAAACATATAAACCTATGATAGGAATGAAGAAAATACTGACCCTGCTCTGTGCCCTCGCCACCCTGGCCGCCTGCCAGGACGACCTCGCCCCCGACAACGGGACGGGTGCCACCGCCGAGGGACTGACAGACATCTACCTGGCGCAGACGGGAATGCCCGTCATCGTCACCCGCAACGGCGAGGCCGCCACGACGGACGACAACCGCGTGGAGAGCGTCATCCTCTTCGTCTTCAACGAACAAGGCGCCCTCCTCAACACGCCCGTGCAACAGAGCGTGACACAGGTGGCCGCGCCCTCCGGCGTTGCGGAGGCTGACAAAAACCACACGTTCTACCGCTTCCGCGCCTACCTGCCGAAAGAGAAGCACTCCCTCCACGCCGTGTGCAACTACGATGCGGACGAGGCAAGCACGCTGATTGAAAGCATCAGCGGGGAACACACGAGTGATACCGACCTGGACGCATTGAAAGCGGCAACCCTCCAAATCAGTTCCGTGGACGAGGCCTACAAGGGCGTGTATCTGATGGAAGGCAGCACCAGCGAATTAAAAGGTACTATCACCATTCCCGTGAAGCGCGTCGTGTCCCGCCACACGTTCACCGTCACCTTCGCGCCGGAGAAGGAGGGCGACCAGTTCAAGCTCAGCAGCATGTCGCTGTTCAACGTGCCGGCACAGAGCAAGCTGGTGCAGGACGAGTATGTGTACGAAACCCATCATACACAGAACTGGGAGAATGATGCCGTGTATTTCCAAGGAAACAGCGCACAAACACCCACAACAATCCCCGCAGACTACTACCTCGGCACCGACCCCGGCGACTACCCGGAAAAAGCGGGCAACGACGACTTTGTCAGCGGCACCGAGATGCTGGATGTCACCCAGGGCACGGACCAATTGAAACACGAGACCTATACCGCCACCGCCCACCTCTTTGAGAACCGCCGCGGCGGACTGTCGGCTGAGGAAGTACACACAGCCCTGCAACTGACCGACTACCCCGAAGACGAGCGGGAACGCATCCGCCAACTCTTCAAGCGCGACTTGGCCACGAACCACAGCAGCGTCTATAGAGATAAGGACGACTATTACCCCTGCGCCACGTGCCTCGTCATCGAGGGCATCTACGACCGCGCGGGAGAAAACAGCTTCACCTCGAAGGTGCGCTACTTCGTCTACCTGGGCCGCGACAACTTCGGCGATTTCAACGTGGAGCGCAACACGGACTACCGGTATGAAATCACCATCAGCGCCGCCGACGAAATAGACACCCGCATCGCAACCAAGAACCTGGACCAACTGGACTTCAGCGTCAGCAAGCAGGACCGGCCTTTCGATGCCCACTACAACGTGCGCGAGGCCCTCATCTACGCCAGCAACGCGTGGGAGGTCTATGTGGAGAACCCCGACGAGACCCCGTGGCTGGAGGTATCCACCTCGCCCGTCTACCACGCCCGCGCCTTGGGCGCCTCGCAGGAGGGTGACGACAACGGCCGCGCCTACGCCCAGTTCCGCCTGACGGGCAGCGAAAGCCTGAAATACATCTATATCCATACGGACGAGTATGTGCCCCATCGGGAATTGGCGGAAGCCACGCTCACCGCGAACGGCCAACTGAAGCCCCGCACGGGCACCATTGTCGCCAAGTGCGGCACTGTAGAAAAACGGTTCACCGTCACCCAGTACCCCGCCCAACTCGTGTCCGTGCAGGAGAACAACATCGCCGGCATGGGCACCGGCCAGACCCGCTACTTCTTCGTGGAGCGCATCACCGAGGAGAAATACAAGGACTGGGGCTTCCGCGGCTTCTGGAACCTGACGCTGGACAACCTCATCTCCACCGGCTACTACGACGGCCTGTCCAACACCCGCAAGGAGTACGTCTCCGCCTTCTGGGGCGACAAGGACAGCGACTCGTTCGACTACCGCACCAAACAGATAAACGACCCCGCCCCGCTGGAACTGGACGGCGCGCAGGATGCCGCCTACTGGCAGGCATATAACGAGGACGGCGACTTCATCCAGCCGGAAGGCAACGCCATCTTCAACCTCTCCACCTCCTTCGCCCTGGGCTATGCCCTCGCCAAGAACCGCGACCGCAACGGCAACGGGCGCATCGACTACAACGAAATCCTGTGGTACCTCCCCGCCCGCAAGCAGTTGCAGGCCATTGCGAAGGCCATCAACAGCAAACAGTTGTACGGTACGGACACGGATGACGTAGGCAATATGTTGCCCCTCACCCTCGACGGCAGTTACTGGAGCAGCACCCCGTCCGTGTCCGACAAGTACGGCATCACCACGGGCCGCGCCTATTATGTCAAGATGGACGCGGAGGGCAGCGAGGCCATCGGCCTGCGCGACCAGTCGTTCAACGTCATTGTCTGCCGCGATGCGGAGGATGTCTGGTACGGCCCCGAGACCGGAAGCGGACAGGGCGATGTGAACCTCCACCCCGGCTGGGAGGACGAGGATGAGAACATGCCGGGAAAATAAGAATTTAGTTTAGCGATTAGGGTTTAGTGATGAGTGATTAGTACACTGCTACCGAACGCCTTGCTAATCACTAATCGCTAAACACTAAACACTGCTAAATTATCATTTACATCATGAAACAGAAACTGACATACCTCTGCACCCTGGCCGCCCTGCTGACGGCCACCGCCTGCACCCACGACGACGCCCCCGCCCCCGGCGGCACGACGGAAGGCACCGCCTCCGCGGCCTTCCACATACAGACCCGCGCCGACGGCACCGGCATCGGGCAAGGCCAGCACGCCTGGCTCTACCTGGCCGAACGCCTGCCCCAGCTGCCGGACGACGAAAAGCTGTATTGCGACAAATGCTACAACGTGAGCAACGGCGCCTACCTCATCGAGAACCTCACCGCGCAATGGTACAAGATGGCCTTCATCTGCCTGCCGGAAGGGGTGGAGGCACCGGAACCGGCGGATAACAACCATGAGTTCAACGACTATGTGATTGACTACAGTCCCGTGCTGACAAATCAGGATGCCTTGAACCCCGACAAGGACCTGGCCATCTACCGCCAAGTGATCGACCGCTGGCTCCTGCCCGATAAAACGCTGAAGGAGGACGTCACCCTGACCCGCATCACGGGACAGCTGGTGCTGGACATGGGGATACTGAAGGACCAGTTCCCCGGCAAGGTGTCACAGATAGAGGTCACGCTGACCGGCGTGCCCCAAAAGGTGTACCTGCACGACAATGTGGATGAGTACCCGGACAATGCAATTATGACCAATTCCTTGTCCTACCAGTTTATCATCAGTCAGGAGACCTGGGAGAGCAACGACCACTTCCGCGTCTACCTCGACCTGCTGCCGTTCGATTTGACAGATGCCACGGTGGAGGTGAAGCACGAAGATGAAACGGAAGACGGAGCCACCATTGAGTTCCCCCTCGGTGCCGGCCACCATGGCAGCGACGACACACCGAAAACCATCTCCGTGAAGGCCAACATCCGCACCACCGTCTACTTCCGCGGCATGGAGGACAACGAGTTCGAGGTTCGCTACGCCGGCTTCGACAACTTGTCAATCGACGTGGACGGCGGCGATTGGAACGGATGGAACTGATTGTAAAAATAGAAATTTAGTTTAGGCGCGGATTACGCGGATTTCACGGATATATTATTTGTGAAACCATTGGTATTCATAATTCTATGATAAAACTTAATCCGTGAAATCCGGAGGCGGGCAGGCAGGCGGCGGAGCATGTGCGCCGCCGGGCCAGCCGGGCGGTGGAGATCGCCGGAAAAGACCTGACCGACCCCCAGCGGGAGGCGTTTTACAAAGCGCTGGATTCGGTGGTGGGCAACCTGCGGGAGCTCACCCGGAACGGGATCCCCGAATAAGCGGCAAAACCGAAAGGAGACAACGGAATGAACGAACGCTACGAAGCTCTGTTCACCCCCTGGAAGATCGGCAATGTGGAAATAAAAAACCGCATTGTCCTGTGCCCCATGGGCGGCACTTCGCTCTTCGGCTGGATGGAGCCAAACCACTTTGACAAAGAGGCGGCCAACTTCTTTCTGGAGCGGGCCAAAAGCGATGTGGGCCTCATCATCCCCGGCATTGCCCCCATCCGGGACACTTTGGGCGGGCGTTGGCTCTACCAGAACAAGAAGATGTTCCGCCAGCTGAAGGATTACATGGAGGAGATCCACGCCACCGGCGCGAAGCTGTTCGTGCAGCTCACCGCGGGTATGGGCCGCTCCTGGGGCATTTCCGACGAGGTGATGATCCTCCACAAAAACCCGGTGCTGAAGGTGCTGGCAAAGCCCATCCTGGACACCGACTACCAGCTGGCCAGCCCCAGCCCGCTGCCCTCCCGCTGGGCGGAGGGCGTCACCTGCCCTGAGATGACCGTGGCCCAGATCGAGGAGATCGTGGAGGCCTTTGCCAAAACGGCGGTCCTGTGCAAGGAGGCCGGGGTGGACGGCGTGGAGGTGCATGCGGTGCACGAGGGCTATCTGCTGGACCAGTTTGCCCTCAAGTACACCAACCACCGCACCGACAACTACGGCGGCAGCTTTGAAAACCGCTACCGCTTCGCCGTGGACATCGTCAAGGCCATCAAGGCCGCCTGCGGGGCGGATTACCCTGTCTCCATCCGCTACAGCGCCGTCTCCAAGGTGAAGGACTTCTGCTACGGCGCGCTGCCCGGCGAGGAGTACGACGAGATCGGCCGCGACCTGGAGGAAGGCCGCGTGGCCGCCAAGTACCTGCAGGACGCGGGTTACGACATGCTGGACGCGGACAACGGCACCTACGATTCCTGGTACTGGGCCCACCCGCCCATGTACATGCCCCTGAATTGCAACCTGGAGGACGTGGCCGCCATCCGCGAGGCGGTGGACATCCCCGTGGTCTGCGCCGGACGGATGGAGCCGGACGCGGCCGCCCGCGCCATCGAAGCGGGCCGTATCGACGCCATGGGCGTGGCCCGGCAGTTTTTGGCGGACGGCGAATGGGTCACAAAGCTGCTGGAGGACCGTCTGGAGGACGTGCGCCCCTGCATTTGCTGCCACAACGGCTGCTTCAACCTGTCTCACTTCAAGGGCCACGCCAACGCCCAGTCCCTGCCGGACACCCGGGGCATGGCCCGCTGCGCTTTGGACCCCCGCACCATGCAGACCCGCAAATATCACATCGAGCCCGCCGCCCGGCCCAAAAACATCGCGGTCATCGGCGGCGGGATCGGCGGCATGGAGACCGCTCTGGTCTGCGCCAAGCGGGGCCACAGCGCCACCCTGTATGAAAAGAGCGGCCAGCTGGGCGGCGTGTTCAACGCCGCCGCCGCGCCTTCCTTCAAGGAGAAGGACCGCCAGCTGCTGGCCTGGTACGCCCGGGAACTCACCAAGTATCCGAACCTGACCGTCCGGCTGAACACCGAAGTGCACGACCCGGCCGCCCTGGACGCGGACGAGGTGGTGGTGGCCACCGGCGCAAAGCCGGTGCAGCTGCCGGTGCTCGGCGCGGACAAGGCGGTGGAGGCGGTGGACTACCTGCTGGGCCGCAAACCTGTGGGCCAGAAGGTGGTCATCGTGGGCGGCGGCCTCACCGGCTGCGAAATTGCCTATGACCTCTACCTCCAGGGCAGGGAGCCGGTCATCGTGGAGATGAAGAACGACCTCATCGCCGTGGCCGGGGTGTGTCTGGCCAACGCCAGCTATCTGCGGGACTTCTTCCGCACCAACAAGGTGCCGGTGTATCTGGAGAGCACCGTGGCCGAGATCCGGGAAGACGGCGTGACCATCACCGGCAAAAACGGCAAAAAGCAGGACATCGGGGCCGATTCCGTCATCCTGTCGGCGGGCTACCGCCCGGCGCCCGCGGCGGCCAAAGGCCGGCACGTGCACATCGTGGGTGACGCCGCCAAGGTGGGCAACCTGCGCACCGTCATCTGGCAGGCGTGGGATGTGGCCATGAAGCTGTGAGGGAGGAAACAAAATGAAACTGACACAGGAACAGCAGGCCCTTTTAAACGGCGAAAAGGGCGCGGCCATGGCCAAGGTGATGAAGACCCTGGTCATGTACGGCGAAATTTTCGGGGCCGAGAAGATGGTGCCCGTCACCAGCCGCTACAACCATCTGGTCACCTCCTTCGGCCTCAAGGCCCTGGGCCCGGTCTACGACCTGATGGACCAGCTCATCGCCGCGGGGGCGGTGTCCGGCCAGAAGTTCTCGGCGGACCCCCGGCCCCTGGACCCGGGTGTGCCCGCGAACTTTTTGCAGAACCTGGTCTTTAAGAAGTTCATGTACAGCAAGCAGGACTTCTACGAGGGCCAGCTGAAGGCCCTGGGCCTGAAGGACGAGGACGCCTTCAGCTGCGCCTGCTACCTGGATGAACAGGGCAACCGCCCCGCCCAGGGCGAGGTGCTCAGCTGGGCCGAGAGCTCGGCGGTGGTCTACGCCAACTCGGTGCTGGGCGCCCGGTGCAACCGCAACTCCGGCATTATGGACCTGATGGGCTCCATCGCCGGCTTCGTGCCTTATTTCGGCCTGCTCACCGACGAGGGCCGCAAGGCCACCTGGGTGGTGAAGGTGGAAACCACCGAAAAGCCCGAGGCTCAGCTGCTGGGCTCCGCCATCGGCATGAAGGTGATGGAGGACGTGCCCTATGTGGTGGGGCTGGACCGCTGGCTGGGTAACGAGCTGGACGATTCCGCCTGCGCCTATCTGAAGGACTTCGGCGCGGCCACCGCCTCCAACGGCGCGGTGGGCCTTTACCACATCGACGGCCTCACCCCCGAGGCAAAACAGCAGGGCAAAGACCTCATCGTCCCCGGCGCGAAGGAATACGTCATCGACGACGCCGAGCTGCGCCGGGTGAAGGAGAACTACCCGCTGGTGTGGAAAAACCCCGACGCAAAGCCCAAGCTCTGCTTCGTGGGTTGCCCCCATCTGAGCCTGCAGCAGCTGAAGGACTGGACCGACGCGCTGGAAGAGGGCCTCAAGGCGGCGGGCCGCAAAAAGCTGGCGGTGCCCACCGTGTTCACCACCGCCCCCGGCGTGAAAAAGGCCTTTGAGGCCACCGGGTACGCCGCCCGCTTTGCGGCCACCGGGGCCATCCTCTTCTGCATCTGCCCGCTGATGTACATGAACAACCCCCTGTGCGGGCCCATGCCGGTCATCACCTGCTCCAACAAGCTGCGCACCTACACCACCGCCCGGTACTACACCGAGGCGGAAATTCTGGACATCATCACGAAAGGAGCGGCAGGCAAATGAAAGAATTTCACGGACGCGTGGTGGCTCCCGGCTGCGTGAGCGCACCCGCCCTCGTCTCCCACGGGGGGCTGAACACCCTGGCCTCCTTCCAGAAGGCCCTGCAGTTCGGCGACAAGACCGCCACCTGCGGTGACCAGAACAACCCCGACCTCTACGGCAAGCCCATGGCGGGCAAGGCCCTGTGCCTGCCCCAGACCATCGGCTCCACCACCGGCGGGCTGGTGCTCTACTGCGCCTGCTCCATGAACCGCCAGCCGGCGTGCCTTTTGTTCTCGAACCCCATCGACTCCCTGGCTGCCGCCGGCTCGGCGCTGGCCGCCGTCTGGCTGGACAATGCCCAAATGCCGGTCGTGGACTGCCTGGGCGAGGAGTTTCTGAACTATGTGCAGGACGGCATGACCATCACCATCAAGGAAAACGGCGTGGTCCAGGTGGACGGGCCGTCGCTGTAAGCGGCCCCAAAAACCGTTACTTTGCCGGAAAAATGCGGCGTGGATTCAGCGAAGCGACGAAAACAGCGCCGCCCGCCGCGGGCCGCCCCGGCGCCCCTTGACAACCAAAACCGGGCAGAGTATAGTGATTCTGGTTGGATATCCTGCAGCATTGCGTACAACAGAAAGGAGGCGGGCAGAATGACCGAAAAGCGTTTCAGCGATCATGCGATCTCTCTGAGCCGTTGGGAAGAACTGTCCGCGCCCCTGCTTTGCCCTGTGTGACGGGCAGGCTTTTGTGCGATACATTCCGCGCCTCCGGCTCCTGAGCCGGGGGCGTTTTGTTTTGGAAAAGGGAGGGAACGGTTTGAAACAAAGAAAACGGGCGCTGATCTGGCGCTTTTTGCGGCCCCATGTGGGGATTTTTGCGCTCACGCTGGCGTTTTCCATGGGCAACACGGTGTTCAGTTCGCTCACGCCCCAGGTGGTGCGCGTGGCGGTGGACTCCATCCTGGGCGGAGAGCCGTTCCCCAAAGCGGTGACGGCCCTTGCCCCCGCCCGGCTTTTGGCGGCCCCGCCCATGACCCAGCTTTTTGCGGCGGCGGGGTTCCTGCTCGCCGTGGCGGTGCTGGCGGGCCTGTGCACCTACGGCAGCCGCATGGGCACGGCAAAGGGCTCCGAGAATTTTGTCAAATCGCTGCGGGACGCGCTGTACCGGCACATCCAGCGCCTGCCCTATGCGTGGCATGTCCGCCACAGCACGGGCGAGATCATCCAGCGCTGCACGTCGGACGTGGAGGTGGTGCGCAACTTCGTCACGAATCAGTTGCTGGAGGTGTTCCGCATTGTCTTTCTTGTGGCCTTTTCGCTGGCGGTGATGTTTTCGATGAACGCCAGGATGAGCCTCATCGCCGTCGGCTTTCTGCCGGTCATCCTGATTTATTCGGCTTTTTTCTATTCCAAGATCGCCAAGCGCTTTTTGACGGCGGACGAAGCCGAGGGCGAACTGTCCGCCACGGTGCAGGAAAACCTGGCCGGGGTGCGGGTGGTGCGCGCCTTCGGCCGCGAAAAGTTCGAGGTGGAGCGCTTTGACAAAAAGAACGAGCGGTTCGCTTCGCTGTGGATCCGCCTGGGGCGGCTGCTGAGCGCCTACTGGGGCGTGGGCGACTTTATCACCGGCCTGCAGATCCTCACGGTCATCTGCGTCGGCGTTCAGCAAACGGTGGACGGGGCGATCACGCTGGGCGAGTTTCTGGCCTTCGTGTCCTACAACCAGGCGCTGGTCTGGCCGGTGCGCGGCCTCGGGCGCATTCTCTCGGAGATGAGCAAGGCGGGCGTTTCCATCGAGCGCCTTGCCTACATCCTGGATTCCGAACCGGAACAGGAGCCGGAGAACGCCCTGACCCCGCCGATGGACGGGGACATCGTGTTCGACCATGTTTCCTTCGCCTACGGCGGGCAGCCGGTGCTGCGGGATGTGAGCTTCACCATCCCCGCCGGAAAGACCTTTGCCGTGCTGGGCGCCACCGGCAGCGGCAAGTCCACCATGGTGCACCTGCTGGACCGGCTCTACGACCTGCCGCCGGAGAACGGCCGGATCACCGTGGGCGGCGTGGATGTTTCCCGGATCAGCCTGCCCTATCTGCGGCGGAACATCGGCATTGTGCTGCAGGAGCCGTTTCTCTTCTCCCGCACCATCCGCGAAAACATCGCCGCCGTGCGGCCCGAGGCCCCGCTGGAGGAGGTCCGCCGCCAGGCGGCCACGGCCCATGTGGACGACGCCATTCTGGAATTCGGCGACGGCTACGACACCATCGTGGGCGAGCGGGGCGTGACCCTCTCGGGCGGGCAGAAGCAGCGGGTCGCCATCGCCCGCACGCTCATGCAGGACGCGCCCATCCTCATTTTTGACGACTCCCTCTCCGCCGTGGACGCCGAGACCGACGCCGAGATACGCGCCTCGCTCCAGCAGGCAAAGGGGGCGGCAACGGTCATCCTCATCTCCCACCGGATCACCACCCTCATGCAGGCGGACCTCATCCTCGTGCTGCAGGAGGGCCGTGCCGCGGAGCTGGGCAGCCACGAGGAGCTGATGGCAAAAAACGGCCTGTACCGGGAGATCTACGACCTGCAGATGACCGGGGAGGACAGGGACCTGCTGTTCCCGGAGGAAGGAGGCGGACGGGATGGGATTTGACGAACAGGAGTATACCCGCTCCTTTGACATCCGCTCGTGGAAAAAGCTGCTGCCCTTTCTGCGGCCCTACCGCGGCCTCATTGCCGTGGTGCTGGCGCTCAACGTGGTGTGCGCCGTCATCGACATCGCGCTGCCGCTGTTCCAGCGGTACGCCATCAACGCCTTCATCGAGACGGGGGATGTGTCCGGCCTGCCGGGCTTTGCTTTGTTCTACGGCTGTATCATCGGCCTGCAGGCGCTTGCGGTCATCCTCTTCACCCGGCGCTCCATGCGCATTGAAATGCAGCTTGGCCGCGACATGAAGCGGGCCTGCTTTGTGCACCTGCAAACGCTCTCCCTCTCTTACTACAACGTCACGCCCGTGGGCTATCTGCTCTCGCGCATTATGAGCGACACCAACCGAATCGCCGGCACCCTTGCCTGGAACGCGGTGGACATTCTGTGGGCGGTGTTTTATGTGCTGGGCGTGTTTGTGATGATGTTCCTGCTTGACCCCGGCCTCGCCGCGGCGGTGATCCTCATCGTGCCGGCCATGGCGCTGCTCACCGCCTGGTTCCAGGACAAGATCCTGCGCTGGAACCGGCGGGTGCGCAAGATGAACTCCCGGATCACCAGCGCCTACAACGAGGGAATCATGGGGGCGCGCACCTCCAAAACGCTGGTCATCGAGGAGCAGAACAGCCGCGAGTTCGAAGCGGTCACCCAGGACATGCGCCTGTCGTCCGTGCGGGCGGCCCGGCTCTCCGCCGTCTATATCCCGCTGGTGATGTTTTTCAGCTCGCTGACCACGGCCATCGTTCTGGTGCGGGGCGGCGCGCTGGCGCTGGAGCACCTCATGCTCATCG
>DXBX01000040.1 GCA_019116285.1 Candidatus Bacteroides merdigallinarum | reverse complement strand
CAGGAGCTGGCCGCCGGACGCGCCCTCCTGCCCGCCAACATCAATCACCCCGAGGCCGAACCGATGATTATCGGGCGCAACTTCCTGGTGAAGATCAACACCAACATCGGCAACTCCGCCACCACCTCCGGCATCGAGGAGGAAGTGGAGAAGGCGCTGTGGAGCTGCAAGTGGGGCGGCGACACGCTGATGGACCTCTCCACCGGCGCCAACATACACGAGACGCGCGAATGGATTGTGCGCAACTGCCCCGTCCCCGTAGGCACCGTGCCCATCTACCAGGCCCTGGAGAAGGTGGACGGACGGGTGGAGGACCTCTCGTGGGAGCTGTACCGCGACACGCTCATCGAGCAATGCGAGCAGGGCGTGGACTACTTCACCATCCACGCCGGCATCCGTCGGCACAACGTCCACCTGGCAGACAAGCGTCTGTGTGGCATCGTCAGCCGCGGCGGCAGCATTATGAGCAAGTGGTGCCTCCTGCACGACAAGGAGTCTTTCCTCTACGAACACTTCGACGACATCTGCGACATCCTGTCGCAATATGACACGGCCATCTCGCTGGGCGACGGACTCCGCCCCGGCTGCATCCAGGATGCCAACGACGAGGCGCAGTTCGCCGAACTGGACACGATGGGCGAGCTGGTGACCCGTGCCTGGGACCACGACGTGCAGGCCTTCATCGAGGGACCGGGACACGTGCCCATGCACAAGATCCGTGAGAACATGGAACGTCAGATTGAGAAGTGCCACAATGCCCCGTTCTACACCCTCGGTCCCATCGTCACGGACATCGCCCCGGGCTACGACCACATCACTTCGGCCATTGGCGCAGCACAAATCGGGTGGTTAGGTACCGCCATGCTGTGCTATGTCACGCCGAAAGAACACCTCGCCCTGCCGGACAAGGAAGACGTGCGCATCGGTGTAGTGACCTACAAGATTGCCGCCCACGCCGCCGACCTGGCCAAGGGACATCCCGGCGCACAGGTGCGCGACAACGCCCTGAGCAAGGCCCGCTACGAGTTCCGCTGGAAGGACCAGTTCGACCTGTCGTTGGACTCCGAGCGTGCGATGAGCTACTTCCACGCCGGCAAGCACGTGGACGGGGAGTATTGCACGATGTGCGGGCCCAACTTCTGTGCGATGCGGCTCAGTCGGAGCATTAAGAGGAATGGGGAATGATTCCGCCCCGCCGGATAGATAGGAATTCAATTTTTTAGACGCGGATTTAGCGGATTAAGCGGATTTTATTTCCTCTTAATTACGGATGTCAAATGAGGGCGAAGCCCCCTTAAAGAATCCGCTTAATCCGCTAAATCCGCGTCTAAAAGATCAACCAAATTATCATTTACCAACATATCAAACTATGTTTTCAGACGTTTTAGATAAAATCAGTTGGGACGACACCACCGCCCGCATCGCCGCGAAGACCGATGCCGACGTGCGCCGTGCCCTCGCCAAGGAGCGTTGCGACGTGGAGGACTTTATGGCCCTCATCTCGCCCGCCGCCGAGCCCTACCTGGAGCAGATGGCAAGGCTCAGCAAGAAATACACCGAGGAACGTTTCGGCCGGACCATCTCGATGTTCGTGCCCCTCTACCTCACCAACTCCTGCACCAACTCGTGCGTGTACTGCGGATTCCACATCTCCAACCCGATGAAGCGCACGATACTGACCGAGGAGGAGATTGTCAACGAATACAAGGCCATCAAGCGCCTGGCGCCGTTCGAGAACCTGCTGATTGTCACCGGCGAGAACCCCGCCAAGGCAGGCGTGCCTTACATCGCCCGCGCCCTCGACCTGGCCAAACCCTACTTCTCCAACCTGAAGATCGAGGTGATGCCCCTCAAGGCCGAGGAGTACGAAGAGCTGACGCACCACGGTATGAACGGTGTCATCTGCTTCCAGGAGACCTACAACCGCGCCCACTACAACATCTACCATCCGCGCGGTATGAAGTCCAAGTTCGAATGGCGGCTCAACGGCTTCGACCGTATGGGACAGGCCGGCGTGCACAGCATCGGGATGGGCGTGCTCATCGGCCTGGAGCGCGAGTGGCGCACGGACATCACGATGATGGCCCACCACCTGCGTTACCTCCAGAAGACGTACTGGCGCACGAAGTACAGCGTCAACTTCCCCCGAATGCGCCCCTCGGAGAACGGCGGCTTCCAGCCCAACGTGGTGATGACCGACCGCGAACTGGCACAGGCCACCTTTGCGATGCGCATCTTCGACCACGACGTGGACATCTCCTACTCCACCCGCGAGCCCGCCTCCATCCGCGACCATATGGCCACGCTGGGCGTCACCACGATGAGCGCCGAGAGCAAGACCGAACCCGGCGGCTACTACACCTACCCGCAGGCCCTGGAGCAATTCCACGTCAGTGACGAGCGCACCGCCCACGAGGTCGATGCCGCCCTGCGACGTATGGGACGCGAGCCGGTGTGGAAGGACTGGGACGCCTCCTTCGACCATCCCCGGCTGACACCTGCGGTGTAGTAAACTATCGATACACGTACATCGGTGGTGCTGACATACGTATGTCGATGATGCCGATGTACGTATGTCGATGGTGTCGATGTACGTATGTCGTGAGTGTCGATGTACGTATGTCTCGAGTGCAGACATACGTATGTCCTCATCACACACTTTAGACCCCATCCACAAGTACCTGTAGCGGGGGTGAAGGTGCGAAAGACGCAGAAGAACGCCCCCATTCACCGTTAATCATAATTATATACATATAGTAATGAAAATAGACAACCGATACGAACGCCAGACGGCCCTGCCGGAGATTGGCCCCGAAGGGCAGGAACGCCTGTCGCGCGCCCGCGTGCTCATCGTCGGCGTGGGCGGACTGGGATGCCCCGCCGCCCTCTACCTGGCCGCGGCCGGCGTAGGCACGCTGGTGCTGGTGGACGACGACACGGTGTCCCCCACCAACCTGCACCGCCAGGTGCTCTACACGGAGGCCGACCTGGGTAAGCCCAAGGTGCTCTGCGCCGCCCAACGCCTGCGCCAGCTGAACGGGGAGATACGCATCGAGATCAATCCGTGCCGCCTGACCGACCGCAATGCCTCTGCCTTGCTGAAGGGTTGCGACCTGGTCCTGGACGGCACCGACAATTACGCCACCCGTTACCTATTAGATAAGGAATGCGCGCGTGCGCACGTACCATATATATATGGAGCCGTCCACGGCCTGGAGGGACAAGTGTCCGTGCTCCACGCCGGTCCCCATCCCCGCAGCTACCGCGACCTCTATCCCGACGAGGAAGCGATGCGTGCCCAGTCGCCCGACCCGAGCATCCTGGGCGTTACCCCCGCCATCGTAGGCTCCGTGCAGGCCAGCGAGGCCCTCAAGCTGCTGGCCGGTTATGGCGAGCCGCTCTATGGCCGACTCTGGACGATAGACCTGCGGACACTGAATATTCACACCCTAAACTTTTGAACCCAGATGGAACTGATGGTAATCACCCGGCCCGACTTCTTCGAGGGAGAAGTCGAGGCCATCCGGATGCTGCTGGACGAAGGGCTGGAGTTTCTCCATATCCGCAAGCCGGACAGCACCGAGGAGCAAATGGAACAGCTGTTGAAGCAGATACCCGCGGAATACTACAACCGCATCGTCCTGCACGAGCACTACGACCTGGCCATGAAGTATGACTTACGGGGCGTTCATATCAATCGCCGTACCAAAGGGCATGTGCCATGCTACAAATGGGAAATGAGCACTTCCGTCCATTCGCTCGAAGAAGTGGAGAAGAAGAAGGGATGCTTCGATTACTTGTTCCTCAGTCCGATATACGACAGTATCTCCAAGACCGGCTACCACTCGGCCTTTTCCGCCAAGCAATTGCGTGAGGCGAGGGAACGATTCATCATCAGCCGGAACGTCATAGCACTAGGAGGGGTGAAAGCCGGTTGTATGGCCATGCTTCGTGTACAAGGTTTTGGTGGTGCAGCGGTATTGGGAGACGTGTGGAACCGCTGGGACACAGGAGACTTCACGACACACTTTCGCCAATTGTTGCAGGAAGCAAACACGCCTCCGGCGATATTGACCATTGCCGGATCCGATTGTTCCGGCGGGGCCGGTGTGCAGGCGGACATCAAAACCATCTCAGCGCTGAGCGCTTATGCTGCCTCTGTCGTCACGGCCGTCACGGCTCAAAACACCTTGGGTGTGCAGGGAGTCGTTCCTATGCAGGCCAAAGTGGTGAGCCAACAGCTGCAGTCTGTGTTGGAGGACCTGCCCATCGGTGCTATCAAGATCGGGATGCTGCCCAATGCTTCCGTGGCAAGAGTGGTGGCCAAAGCCCTCTCCCGCTATCCGGACCTGCCCGTCGTCTGCGATCCGGTCATGGTTTCCACCAGTGGGCGCCGTCTGATGGAGCCGGAAACCCTTCAGGTGTTGCAAAAGGACATCTTCCCGCGTTGCACCCTCATCACGCCCAACCTGCCCGAGGCATCCATCCTGCTGGACCAGCCCATAACCGATGTGGAATCGATGCGGAAAGCCGCCTCGCTTTTGTCTGCGAAATACCGCACCCGTGTTTTGCTGAAGGGAGGACACCTTCCCGGAGACACCGTTTACGATATTCTGGGAGGGGCCACCTGGACCAATGACTTTAAGTTCCCAAAGATTGCCAGTGACAATTTGCATGGAACAGGGTGTACCCTGTCCTCAGCCATTGCCACCTACCTGGGAGCAGGCCTTAGCCTCTTCGAGTCCGTCATGCAAGGTGAGATTCATGTCATGAATGCCATTCGTGCCGGACGTGATTATCGCATCGGTCACGGAAATGGCCCCCTGTGGCACTTTTTTTCCATAAATAACAAGTATTTTGGTAGAAACCATTACCTTTGCAAGAGTAATCATTCAAACTGACAGTTCTAAATGGAAAAATCAAAAGTCTATTTTTCGGATTTGCGAACCTCCCCGACTTCCAATCTGTTGGACAAGATGGAACGTCTGCTGAAGCGGGCTGGCATTGGCAACCTTCCGCTGAAGGATAGTTTTGCTGCCATCAAGATACATTTCGGCGAGCCCGGCAATCTTGCCTATATCCGTCCGAACTATGCAGCCCGCATGGCAAACCTGTTGCGTTCGTATGGTGCCAAACCATTCCTGACGGACTGTAACACGCTCTATTCGGGCCGTCGTGCCAATGCTGTGGACCACCTGCAAAGTGCCATGGAGAACGGGTTCAACCCCATCTCCGCCCAATGCCAAGTCATCATTGGCGACGGCCTCAAGGGGACCGACTACCGTGAAATCCCCTTGGAAGATGCCCGATATTGCCCTGCCCCCAAGATAGGTGCCGCCATTGCCGACGCGGATGTCATCATCAGCATGAACCATTTCAAAGGCCACGAGCAGGCGGGATTCGGCGGTGCCCTCAAGAACCTGGGCATGGGCTGTGCCAGCGTGGGAGGCAAGCTGGAATTACATGCCTCCTCGCAACCCAAAATCCAGCAGGACCATTGCATCGGCTGCAACATCTGTGTAAAACATTGTGCACACGATGCCATCCATCTGAACGATCAGCGCAAAGCCGAGATAGACTATTCCAAATGCGTGGGTTGCGGGCAATGCGTGGCCCTGTGCCAGCATGACGCTGCCGTGGTCAGTGACTGGGATACCTCCGAGCACCTTAATTACAAGATTGCAGAATATACAAAAGCCGTGCTGAAGGATAAACCGCACTTCCACATCAGTTTCATCATGAATGTGTCGCCTGAATGTGACTGCTGGAATCATAACGATGCCGCCATTGTGCCCGACCTAGGCATGCTTGCCTCTGCCGACCCTGTCGCTTTGGATATGGCTTGCGCCGATCTGGTGATGAAAGCCCCCATCCTGCATACGGACAATGTGCTCAGTTCAAGCCATGCCCATGAGGACTTGTGCGGCTGTGACAAGTTCCACCTGGTACATCCCGACACCGACTGGATGGCGGGCCTGCGCCATGCGGAACAAATAGGCATCGGCACTATGCAATACGAACTAATCCATGTATAACTTTCTAATAAGTAATTTGATATGAACGTATCAGCAAGACTCTATTCCCTGCCCTTCCGGAGTGTGAAGACCTATCTCTTTGCCTCTCTCTTCATCGTGGGCAATATCGCATTGCCCCAGTTGTGTCACCTCATACCTGCCGGCGGACCGACGTGGCTGCCTATCTACTTCTTCACCTTGATAGCTGCCTATAAGTTTGGTCTGCGTGTGGGCTTGATGACGGCTATTCTTTCCCCGCTGATCAATCATCTCCTGTTCGGAATGCCTGCCGCAGCGGTGTTATCCGCCATTTTGATTAAATCTGCCCTGTTGGCGGGTGCCGCTGCTTGGATGGCACATCGCACGCAACGGGTATCGTTGTCCGCTCTGCTGGTGGCAATCCTGGCATATCAACTGATAGGCACAGCCTGCGAATGGGCTCTCTGCGGCGACTTCATGCTGGCTGCACAGGACTTTCGCATGGGCATACCCGGCATGTTGCTGCAACTCTTCGGCGGCTATGCGACCCTGAAAGCATTGAACAGAATCTGAAATAAAAACGTGTGAACCTAGACGCCCGACAGTCCTCCCGGACCGGCGGGCGTTCTTTACAAGCACCAACCACCTATACAGTACAGTTATGGAAAACAATCGGAAAATAATTATCTATCAAGTATTCACCCGCCTCTTCGGCAATGCCAATAACCGGTGTGAACCCCATGGAGACCTGCGTACCAACGGCTGTGGCAAGATGGCCGACTTCACCGCCAAGGCCCTGGGAGAGATACGTAGCCTGGGCGCCACGCACGTGTGGTACACGGGACTTATCGAACACGCCACACAGACCGACTACCGCCGCTACAATATCCCGCCCGACCATCCTGCCGTGGTGAAAGGCAAAGCCGGATCTCCGTATGCCATCAAGGATTACTACGACATTGATCCCGACCTTGCCAAGGATGTGCCGGGCCGTATGAAGGAATTCGAGAACCTCATCCAGCGCACCCACCGCAGCGGACTGGGCTTCATCATGGACTTTGTGCCCAATCATGTGGCGCGGCAATACTACTCTGATGCCCAGCCCGAAGGTACCGTCCAGTTGGGAGCCAATGACCGTACGGACTGCGCCTTCGATGCCGACAACAATTTCTATTACATCCCGGGAACGGCGCTGCAAGGACAGTTTGATATGCAAGGCTCTGCCCCCGAACCCTACGAGGAATGCCCTGCCAAAGCTACCGGCAACGACCGCTTCGATGCCTATCCCGGCATCAACGACTGGTACGAGACGGTCAAGCTGAATTATGGCGTGGACTATGTCAACGGGCATGCGTGCCACTTCTCTCCCATCCCCGATACCTGGCACAAGATGCGCGATATCCTGCTCTTCTGGGCGTCCAAAGGCATTGACGGTTTCCGGTGCGATATGGCCGAGATGGTGCCGGTCGAATTCTGGGCGTGGGTCATTCCCCAAGTCAAGGAATATTACCCCGACTTGCTGTTCATCGCCGAGGTCTACAATCCCGGGTTGTATCGCGACTACATCTACCGAGGCCGCTTCGACTATCTGTATGATAAGGTAGGACTATACGACACCCTACGTGCCGTCGTCTGCTGCCGGGAGTCGGCTACAGCCATCACGCATCGTTGGCAGGAACTGGACGGCATCCAGGACCACATGCTCAACTTCCTGGAGAATCACGACGAGCAACGCATTGCCTCCGACTTCTTTGCCGGAGACCCGTGGAAAGCCATACCCGCCCTGATCGTCTCTGCCTGCATGAACACCAATCCCATGATGATCTACTTCGGGCAGGAGTTTGGCGAGCGCGGCATGGATGCGGAGGGCTTCAGCGGATGCGACGGACGCACTACCATCTTCGATTATTGGAGCGTGGATACCATCCGTCGCTGGCGCGATGGCGGAAAGTTCGACGGCCGTATGCTGACAGACGGCGAGAAGAACCTGCAATCCCTCTATCGCCACATCCTCACCCTGTGCAACACCGAGCCTACCCTCCGCCAAGGAAGTTTCTTCGACCTGATGTATGCCAATATCAACGGCTGGCGCTTCAACGAGCATCGCCAGTATGTATTCCTGCGCAAGTGGGGCAAGGAGGTCTTGCTCTGTGCCGTCAACTTCGACCCGCAGGCGGTGGACATTGCGGTCAATCTGCCTGAGCACGCCTTCGAATACCTACAGATGCCGCCCCTGGAGGAATGTAGAGCCACTGACCTGCTCACCGGTGAAGTTTCCAACCTGAGCTTCGTGCCCTACCGCCCGTCAGAGATTTCCATCGGAGGCTATAGCGGCAGATTGCTGAAGATCGTGCTTCCCTGACGTTCCGGATAGCCCGTCCGTACCTACAAAAAATACGCTGTTACCCACGAACAGGCAACAGCGTATTTTTTATATCCCTCTTTGGATTGGCTAAAGTCCCTCTTTAGCCCGCTAAAGTGGCACTTTAGAAGCGCCAAATCCCTCTTTAGGAAAAGTCTTATCTAAGGCGGTATGCATCCCGCACCATTCTGTCGTCCTTGCGGATGGCACGGAAAGCCAGATAGTTCAGAATGACGGATACCAGCGGCAGACAAGAGGCCCAGCCTATCTGGAAGGTGAATGTAGATTCTCCCTTCACGGCATAGACAAATGCGGCCAGCGCCACATAGTAGCCTATCAGCAACAGGCTGTTGAACACGGTCGTCCGCATCTGCAGTTTCCGGTTGCGGAACAAGAAGATGGTGCAACCCGCCACAATGACACCCAGCAGCAAGATGCCGAAGAGTCCCCAGGTGGACTGTACGCTTCCGTCAGCCAGCTGGATGCCCAGTGGCATGAACGGATATACTTCCGCTTCACTTCCGCCGACAAAATATCCCGCAGGCATACACAAGGTGATGATAAGCGCTATCACCACCAGCAATAAGTAAACGGTTTGGATACGTTGTATCATTATTGCAGCTTTTCTTTCTCCTTGGCAGGATTGCGGTAATATATCTTTCCCTCGATATATTCCTGGGTAGCAATCAGTGTGGGCTTGGGCAATTTCTCATAGTAACGGGAAATCTCAATCTGCTCACGGTTCTCAAATACTTCCTCCAGATTGTCATTGTAAGAGGCAAATTCCGCCAATTTCTTGGACAGGTCATTTTTGATTTCAACGCTAATCTGATTGGCACGCTTTGCAATAATGGCTACCGTTTCATACACATTGCCGGTATCCTTGCACAAGTCCATCATGTCACGCGTTACCGTTGTGGTAGGAGCATTGGTCTTTCTGTAATCCATACGTCAAAAAAAATCTCTATTTTAGAATTCTAATAATCAGTCTATTGTCTGCGGTGCGTCTTTCAACACCTTTTGGGATTCCTCAAAAATCCGGTCGGCTTCCTTCGTGTACTTGCTTTCCGGGAATTCATTCTTGAAAGCATAATATTCGTCTACGGCCTCCCGATAGCGCTCTTCTCTTCTTTCCTCCACGCTATACACAGCCAATTCATATTTTGCCTGCAAGATTAAAATGGACAGATCTTCGCGCAAATTGGTATAAGGATAATCCTTTAATGCGTTTTGAGCCGTTATCACACAAGCCTGGTAGTTGTTTCCCAGGTAATTTCCCAAATTATAATACAACTTGGCAGAAAGATACTCCTTCATCACCAGCTTGTCCTGCAAGGCAAACACCATATTCTGTGCTTCTTCCCTACGGGTACTTTCAGGGAAGTATTCCAAGAACATTTGTAATTGCTGGATAGCACTGTAAGTGCCTGACTGGTCAAGGCGTGGTTCCGGTGTGTCCAAATACAAGGCCTTGCCTGCATAGAAGCGGGCCAGTTCGGTGTAAATGCCCCGCGGATAAACATTATAATATTGGATAAAAGTCTGGGCGGCCGTCTGGTAATCTTCCTGATTATAATAACTCATGGCCAGCATATACAAGGATTCCTCCGCATTGAGTGTTCCTTTGAGAATGGTGATCAACTCATTCAGCAAGGTTATGGAACGGCTATACTGTCCTTTGGCGAAATAAGCTTTTGCCGCCTCGTATTTATACTCATAATCAGTACTTTTCAATAGTTTGTTGTATTCTCCACACGAGGAGAGCATACAAGCGGCGAGAACGCATATAAGTATGTTCTTTTTCATCACATTCACACAAATAATGTGCAAAGATAGAGGTTCGCATCGAATTAACCAACGATGCGAACCTTAATTTTTCAAAAACTACAGTTTGTACAAGTCACTTGCCGCCAGCAAGTCCACCTTCTTTTCGGTCAGGATACGGATGCATTCGTCCATGTTGTTGGGGCGGATGATGACGTGGGCGGTGTCACCGTTGGCGAAGGAATACATGTATTCGATGAATACTCCTTCGTCCGACAGAAAGCGGAGCACCCGTGCCAACGCACCGGGCACATTGGGACAACTGATGCCTATCACATCGGTGACATTCACGGCAAAGTGCCTGTTTTTCAAGGCTTGATAGGCTTTGTCGGGTTCGGATACGATGCCTCGGAGAATACCGAAATCCGCATTCTCCGCAATGCTGAGCGCCGAGAGGTTGATGCCTTCCTCGGCCAATGCTTCGGTCACCTCCGTGAGGCGGCCGGATTTGTTTTCCAGGAAAATGGAGAGTTGTTTCGCTACCATATTATTATTTCAGTTTACGGTTATCAATGACGCGCTTTGCTTTGCCCGTGCTGCGTTCGATGGTGCGTGGCTCTACCAGGCGCACATTGACGCTCAGGCCCAGCACGCTCTGCAGGCGGGAAGTGAGTTTAGCCTTCATGGCCAGCATTTTGTTGATTTCATCCGAGTAGTATTCCGGCCGCACCTCTACTTGCAACTCCATCGTGTCCGTGTTGTTCACGCGATCCACCAGGAGGAGGTAATGGGGTTCGAACTCAGGCATTTCCAGGATGACGGATTCTATCTGGGTGGGGAATACGTTGACGCCACGGATGATGAGCATGTCGTCGCTGCGGCCCAATATGCGATCCATGCGTACCAAGGTGCGGCCGCAAGGACACTTGTCGTAATGCAAGGCAGTCAGGTCCTTGGTGCGATAGCGCAACAGGGGCATGCCCTCTTTGGTCAGGTGGGTGAAGACCAGTTCGCCCGTCTCGCCGGGTGCCACCGGCTCCAAGGTGACCGGATCTATGATTTCGGGGAAATAATGGTCCTCGTTCAGGTGGGTGCCATGCTGGCATTCACATTCGTAGCCCACGCCGGGGCCGGCCACTTCGCTCAATCCATAGATGTCGTACGCCTTGATACCCAGCTTGGATTCGAGGTCACGACGCATGCTTTCCGTCCAAGGCTCTGCTCCGAAGGCTCCGACTCTCAGCTTGAACTCGTCGCGCGGCAGTCCGGAGTCGGCAATGGCATCGGCCAGGTAGAGCGCGTAGGAGGGCGTGCAGCACAGCACCGTTGCCCCGAAGTCGTGCATCAGGGTGATTTGCTTGGCCGTATTACCGCTGGACATGGGGATGACCGAGGCACCGATGTTCTCGGCTCCGGCATGGGCACCCAATCCGCCGGTGAACAGACCATAGCCATAGGACACCTGGAAAATGTCCGTCTTGCCCGCTCCGTATGCTGTGAAGGCACGGGAAAGGCACTCGGCCCATGCCGAAAGGTCCTTGCGGGTGTACCCCACCACGGTGGGCTTGCCCGTTGTCCCGGAGGAGGCGTGGATACGTACGATCTGGCTCATCGGCACGGCACAGAGGCCGAACGGATAATTGTCGCGCAGGTCATATTTGGTGGTAAAGGGGAGCTTGACGATGTCGTCGATGCTGTTGATGTCGTCCGGGGTGATGCCCAGCTCCTGCATCTTCTTGCGATAGAAAGGGGTGTCGTGATAGACACGCTCCACGGTCTTTTTGAGGCGGATGCTCTGGATCTTGCGAAGGCTTTCGCGATCCATGCACTCAATGCTTTCATTCCAAATCATGTCTTTCGTTGTACTGATAAATGGGTTTATAGTAAAAGTATCACCGCAAAGTAAGCGAATTTTTTGTTTATATCAAAGATTTTGCCGAATATTGCCGTGGATTTACGTGAATTTATGAACAAATTTGAACTGACATCTGATTATAAGCCTACCGGCGACCAGCCCGAAGCCATTGCGCAACTGACGGAAGGGCTTCGTGAAGGGCTGCCCGCACAGACCTTGTTGGGAGTGACAGGCTCCGGAAAGACCTTCACCATGGCGAACGTGGTGGCCAACCTCAACAAGCCGACGCTCATCCTGAGCCATAACAAGACGTTGGCCGCCCAGCTGTACAGTGAGTTCAAGGGGTTCTTCCCCCACAATGCGGTGGAGTATTACGTCTCCTACTATGATTATTACCAACCGGAAGCCTACCTTCCTTCTACAGATACTTATATAGAAAAGGATCTTGCCATCAATGATGAGATAGACAAGCTTCGCCTGGCTGCCTTATCCTCCTTGCTGTCCGGACGAAATGATGTGATAGTGGTTTCTTCCGTATCCTGCATCTACGGCATGGGCAACCCTGCGGACTTCTATAATAATGTCATTGAAGTGAGGCGGGGAATGTCTCTCGTTCGCAACGTCTTTCTCAGACATTTGGTGGAGAGCCTCTATGTGCGCAACGACATGGAGTTGAATCGCGGTTGCTTCCGGGTGAAAGGCGACACGGTAGACATCTGGCTGGCGTATGCCGATACCGTCCTGCGGGTCGTGTTTTGGGGAGACGAGGTGGACACCATCGAAGAGGTTGACCCGATGACAGGTGTGACCACCTCGCAAGTGGAGGAATACAAGATATATCCCGCCAACCTCTTTATGACCACCAAGGAAAGCACCCTGCATGCCATCCGGCAGATAGAGGACGACCTTCGGGAGCGGGTGGCGTGGTTTGAAGAGCAAGGACAGATGTTGGAAGCCAAACGCCTGCAAGAGCGGGTGACCTACGATATGGAGATGCTGCGCGAATTGGGTCATTGCGCAGGCATCGAGAACTATTCGCGCTACTTCGACAACCGCGCTCCCGGCACACGCCCCTATTGTCTGCTGGATTTCTTCCCCGATGATTTCCTGACCATTATAGATGAGAGTCACGTCAGCATTCCCCAACTCAGAGCCATGTATGGAGGCGACCGTGCCCGCAAGGTCAATCTGGTGGATTACGGCTTCCGCCTTCCGGCGGCCTTCGACAACCGTCCCCTTAAGTTCGAGGAATTCGAGCAGATGGTGAAGCAGGTCATCTACGTCAGTGCCACGCCGGCGGACTATGAGTTGAGAAAATCCGAAGGCATCATCGTCGAACAGGTCATTCGTCCGACGGGATTGTTGGATCCTGTCATCGAAGTGCGACCCAGCCAGAATCAGATAGACGACCTGATGGAAGAAATACAGTTGCGCATCGAGCGGGGCGAACGTACTTTGGTGACCACCCTGACCAAGCGCATGGCCGAGGAGTTGACTGAATACCTGCTGAACAACAACGTGAAGTGCAACTATATCCATAGCGATGTGGAAACTATGGAGCGCATCCAAATCATGGCCGACCTGCGCGAAGGAAATTACGACGTGCTGGTAGGCGTCAACCTGCTGCGTGAAGGCTTGGACATTCCGGAAGTGTCGCTCGTGGCGATATTGGATGCGGACAAGGAAGGTTTCCTGCGCTCCCACCGTTCTCTGACGCAGACCGCCGGACGTGCGGCCCGCAACGTGAACGGACGTGTCATCATGTATGCCGACCGCATCACGGACAGCATGCGTCAAACCATCGAGGAGACCAACCGCCGACGCGAAAAGCAGTTGCGCTATAATGCCGAACACCACATAACTCCCCGCCCCATCGAGAAGGGCAAGGGTATCAGTCCCTTTGCGCAGGTGGCACCGGATCCGGAGACAACCAAGGGCACGTCGTCGGCCACGCAGAAGACGCCACGTCCTTACGTGGAGAAGGAATCGGTTGCCCAAGTGGCGGCAGATCCCATCATGCAGTATATGAGCCGCGAGCAATTGGAGAAGAGCATCGCACGCACCCGCAAGCTGATGCAGGAGGCTGCCCGCAAACTGGACTTCATCGAAGCGGCCCAATGGCGCGACGAAGTCCTGCGACTGGAAGAATTATTGAAGACCAAAGTTTAAACACCCATCCGTATGCTAAGCAAATTCAAACTCAATCAACTCTATTTCAAAGATACCCAGTTTGCCGACCTGATGAAGCGACGCATCTTTAACGTGCTGCTGGTGGCCAATCCCTACGACGCCTTCATGCTGGAAGACGACGGACGCATCGACGAGAAGATTTTCAACGAATACGCTTCCCTCTCCCTCAGCTCCCCTCCCCGCTTCACGCAGGCCACTACGTGCAACGAGGCCTTGGAGCAGTTGACGTCGCTCCCCTACGACCTGGTCATCTGCATGCCCGGCACGGGTGAGACGGAGATCTTCGACACTGCCCGCCGCATCAAGCAGGATTATCCCCAAATCCCCATCGTCATCCTGACACCTTTCAGTCACGGGGTGAGCGAGCGGATGGCCAACGAGGATCTCAGCGCTTTTGAATACGTCTTCTGCTGGCTGGGCAATACGGACTTGCTGGTGTCCATCATCAAGCTGATCGAGGACAAGATGAACTTGGAGCACGATGTCAATCAGGTAGGCGTGCAGGTCATCCTGTTGGTAGAGGACGAGGTGCGTTTCTACTCCTCCGTCCTGCCCAACCTTTATAAGTTTGTTCTTCAGCAGAGCCAGGAGTTCAGTACTGAGGCGCTGAATGCCCACCAGCGCACCCTGCGTATGCGAGGCCGCCCCAAGATTGTCCTGGCCCGTACCTATGAAGAGGCCTACGGCATTTACGAGAAATACAAGAACAACCTGCTGGGAGTCATTACCGACGTGCGCTTCCCCAAGACAGAGGGCGGATCGAAGGACGGGTTGAGTGGCATCAAGCTGTGCGCCGCCATCCGCAAGGAAGACCCCTTCGTGCCCCTCATCATCCAATCCAGCGAGTCGGAGAATGCCGCCTACGCCGCCAAATACGGAGCTGCCTTCATCGACAAGAATTCGAAGAAGATGGACGTTGACCTGCGGCGCACGGTGGTGCAGAATTTCGGCTTCGGAGACTTCATCTTCCGCAATCCGGAGACGGGCGAGGAGATTGCAAGGGTCAAGAACCTGAAGGAGTTGCAGAATATCCTCTTTGCCGTGCCTGCCGAGTCCTTCCTCTACCACATCAGTCACAACCATGTCAGCCGTTGGCTCTACTCGCGTGCCATGTTTCCCATCGCCGAGTTTCTGAAGCCCATCACATGGAACAGCCTGCAGGACGTGGATGCCCACCGGCGGCTCATCTTCGAAGCCATCGTGAAGTATCGCAAGATGAAGAACCAGGGCGTGGTGGCCGTCTTCAAGCGCGACCGCTTCGACCTCTACTCCAACTTTGCCCGGATAGGCGACGGCTCGTTGGGCGGAAAAGGCCGTGGTCTGGCTTTCATCGACAATCTGGTGAAGCACCATCCGGACTTCGAGGAGTTTGAGAATGCGCGGGTGGCCATCCCCAAGACCGTGGTGCTCTGCACGGACGTCTTCGATGAGTTCATGGATACGAACAACCTCTATCAGGTGGCTCTGAGCGATGCGGATGACGACCTTATCCTGCGCTATTTCCTGAAGGCCAAATTGCCCGACCGGTTGGTGGAGGATTTCTTCACCTTCTTCGACGTGGTGAAGTCACCCATCGCCGTCCGCTCCTCTTCCTTGCTGGAGGACTCTCACTACCAGCCTTTTGCCGGTATCTACAACACGTATATGATTCCCTACCTGGACGATAAGTACGAGATGTTGAGGATGCTGTCCGATGCCATCAAGGGCGTATATGCCTCGGTGTTCTTCCGCGACTCGAAGGCCTACATGCAGGCCACCAGCAATGTTATTGACCAGGAGAAGATGGCCGTCATCCTCCAGCAGGTGGTGGGCAATCAGTATAGAGACCGTTATTACCCCTCCATGTCGGGCGTGGCGCGTTCGCTCAACTACTACCCCATCGGTGACGAGCGGGCCGAGGAAGGCATCGTCAACCTGGCATTGGGCTTGGGCAAGTATATCGTGGACGGAGGCATGACCCTGCGCTTTTCTCCCTATCATCCCAATCAGGTGCTCCAAACCAGCGAATTGGAAATGGCCTTGCGCGAGACGCAAACCCGTTTCTATGCCCTCGACCTGAGCAATGCCGGACACGATTTCTCCATTGATGACGGCTTCAATCTGCTGAAACTTCCCGTCAAGGAAGCGGAGAAAGACGGTTCGCTGAACTACATCGCTTCCACTTACGATCCTTACGACCAAATTATCCGCGACGGGCTTTATCCGGGCGGACGCAAGGTCATCACCTTTGCTAATATCCTTCAGCATGATGTCTTTCCCTTGGCACGTATCCTCCAGCTGGCCTTGAAATACGGACAGGAAGAGATGCGCCGCCCCGTGGAGATAGAGTTTGCCGCCAACATGAGCCGCGAGAAGGACAAGACCGGCACCTTCTACCTCTTGCAGATACGTCCCATCGTGGACAGCAAGGAGATGCTGGACGAGGATCTCAGCCTCATTCCCGACGAACGCTTGTTGTTGCGTTCCAACAACTCCCTGGGACACGGCATTCAGGACGATATTCAAGATGTGGTCTATGTCAAGACGCAGGATTACAGTGCCTCGCGCAATCCCGAGATTGCCCGCGAGATAGAGCGATGGAACCAGCAGTTCCTTGATATGGGACGCCACTACATCCTCATCGGCCCGGGACGTTGGGGTAGCAGTGACCCTTGGCTGGGCATCCCCGTCAAGTGGCCGCACATTTCCGCCGCTCGTGTCATTGTCGAAGCCGGCCTAACGAACTATCGCGTAGACCCCAGTCAGGGCACGCACTTCTTCCAGAATCTGACTTCCTTTGGCGTGGGCTACTTTACCATCAATGCCTATATGAACGACGGGCTTTACAACCAGGACTACCTCAACGCCCTGCCCGCTGTGCAGGAGACGAACTATCTGCGTCACGTCCGCTTCGAACATCCGGCGATAGTGAAGATGGATGGCAAAAAGAAAGAAGGGGTAGTGTTGTTGCCGGAAGAACAGCCTGCTTGAAGCGGACCATCCGGCAGTGTACGATTTGTTATTTTATAGACGCGGATCAAGCGGATTGAGCGGATCTCATAAATTTAGAATCCGCATCATCCGCTCAATCCGCGTCTAAAAGATTATCTTTTCCCGTTTTGGAAAAGTTCTTCAGTGCTACAGTATGCTGATTTATACTTCGCGAATCAGCTCCATTCCCCGACGGATAGCTTCCTCATTCATGGGGATGAGATGGTGATGGCGTTCGGGCAAGGTCTTCTTCAGTCCACGTATGACATTCTCCAGCGTCACCATGGGTTTGATCTTCAGCAAACCACCCAACACGATCATATTGAACGCCTTGGTATTGTTCATCTCATTGGCAGCATCCATAGCGTCTATGCGGTAGACATGGATATCCTTCCGAGTCGGGGGTTGAATGATGCCGTAGCCGTCGTAGATAAGGACACCGCCGGTCTTCACCTTGCTCTCAAACTTCTCCAGCGAAGGCTGGTTGAGGATGATGGCGGCGTCATACTTGCTGAGGATAGGCGACGATATCTTGTCGTCGCTGATGATAACGGTCACGTTGGCAGTACCACCACGTTGTTCCGGTCCGTAGGCGGGCATCCAGGTCACTTCCTTGCCCTCCATGAGTCCGGAGTAGGCCAATATCTTACCCATGGACAGGACACCCTGTCCGCCGAAGCCTGCTATGATGATTTCTTCTTTCATTGCTCTTTCCTTCATTAATGGTTATTTGTCTTTCAAATCTCCCAACGGATAGAAAGGGAACATATTCTCTTCCATCCACTTATTGGCTTTCTCGGGCGACATTTTCCAGCCGGAGTTGCAGGTGGATACTATCTCCACAAGGTTGCTCCCCCGCCCTGCCATAGAGTTCTCGAAGGCCTTGCGTATAGCCTTCTTGGCACGACGGATGGCTGGTACGGATTGTACGCTCTGACGGGTGACATAGGCCGTTCCCTCAAGCTGGGCAGCAATGTCCGCTATCTTCAGAGGGTAACCGTGCAGGTGGACGTCACGGCCATAGGGGCATGTGGAGGTCTTCTGTCCGACCAGCGTGGTGGGTGCCATCTGTCCTCCCGTCATGCCATAGATGGCATTGTTGATGAAGATGATGGTGATATTCTCTCCACGGTTCAAGGCATGAATGGTCTCTGCCGTACCGATACAGGCCAAGTCGCCATCGCCCTGGTAGGTGAACACGAGACGATCCGGCCAGAGTCGCTTGATGGCAGTGGCCAAGGCAGGTGCACGTCCGTGGGCAGCTTCCTGCCAGTCGATGTCCAGGTAGTTGTAGATGAATACGGCACAGCCCACCGGAGAAATGCCGATAGCCTTGTCCGCCATGCCCATCTCCTCGATGACCTCGGCGATGAGTTTGTGTACGACGCCATGGCTGCATCCCGGGCAATAGTGCATGGGATTATCGTTCATCAGCGTCGGTTTCTGATAAACCAGATTCTCGGGTTTGATGATATCTTCTTTTGTCATAATCTTTCAGTTTGTCTTGAGGTTTGGTAATCTTGGTGAAACGCATGAAACTCTCAGCCATCTTGACAACTATCGCTGCTCCACAAGTGTAAAGAAAAACACGTTGATCTGTCATCGTGAAATAGAAGATGACGGCCAACAGAGCCAGCAACATAAAGGCGAGGTTCAACAGGTTTCGTATCTTGTCGATGTCCATGGCTGTAGAAGTTATTTATCTATCATAGCCTTCAAGGCCTCGACGATTTCATCCGGATCAGGAACAATGCCGCCCAGGCGGCCGAAGTGCTCGACCTTGACCTGTCCATTGACAGCCAGACGGACATCCTCTACCATTTGTCCGGCATTCAGTTCCGTCACCAGCATTCCCTTCACTTGTCCGGCCATCTCGGCAATGGCTTGCGTGGGGAAGGGCCAGAGGGTGATGGGACGCAGAATGCCCACCTTGATGCCTTCCTCGCGGGCCAGCTCCATGGCTTTCTGTCCGATGCGCGCCATAGAGCCAAAGGCTACAATCAGATAGTCGGCATCGTCACACTGTATCTTCTCGAAGCGCACCTCGTTCTCCTCTATCTGCTTATATTTTGCCTGAAAGCGGAGGTTGTTCACTTCCATAGCCTCGGGCTTGAGCTCCAGCGAAGTGATGATGTTGGGCTTGCGTCCCTTGGTGCGGCCGGTAGTGGCCCACGGGCATTGGGCAATGACCTCCTCGTCCGTGCGGCGTGGCTTCTGCGGAGGAAGAACCACCTTCTCCATCATCTGTCCGATGACACCGTCCGCCAGGATGACAGCAGGATTGCGGTACTTGAAAGCCAAGTCGAAGGCCAATCCTACAAAATCGGCCATCTCCTGCACCGAAGCGGGAGCCAAGGTGATCAGCCGATAGTCACCGTGTCCGCCTCCCTTGGTGGTTTGAAAATAATCTGCCTGGCTGGGTTGGATGGTGCCCAGTCCGGGACCGCCGCGCATCACATTGACAATGAGGCAGGGCAACTCGGCTCCGGCCAGGTAGGACACGCCCTCTTGCATCAGGCTGACACCAGGACTGGAGGAAGAGGTCATCACCATCTTGCCGGCACCGGCGCCGCCATATACCATGTTGATGGAAGCCACTTCGCTCTCGGCCTGCAGGACGACCATGCCGGTTGTTTCCCAAGGCTTCAACTCGGCGAGGGTTTCCAATACCTCCGATTGGGGAGTAATGGGATAGCCAAAGTATCCGTCCGCTCCACAACGGATGGCGGCACGGGCAATGGCTTCATTCCCTTTCATCAATACTACTTCTTCTGCCATATCTTTCTCCTTATATTATTCTACTTTCACTTTATATACCGAGATGCAACCGTCCGGACATACCGTGGCACATGATGCACAGCCGTTGCACGTATCTTCCAACACCTGTCGGGCATAGTTGTATCCCTTTAAGTTCACCTCCTTTGCGAGGGCTATCACATGCAGCGGACACGCTACGGCGCACAGGTTGCATCCCTTGCAACGCTCTGTGTCCACCACGATTGCTCCTTTTATCTTAGCCATAATTACTGTTGTTTATTTGGGTTAATGATTATACATGTCCTTATTGTAAAACTCCAGGATATCCAGAAGGGCGCGCCGGGCGGAAACAGCGGGGCTGTCCGGATTGAGGTCGGCGGCACGCTGGTAGTCGTTCAGGGCCTGTTGCCAGTCGGCCTGCTTGCGGTAGGCATTGCCACGCAGGTAGTAAGCCTCGTCCCGTGCGGGGAAGTCCGTGTCCAACAGGCTGTCCAACGCACGGATGGCTTCGGCTACCTGCCCCTCATGGATAAGTCGTCTGATGTCGCACAATTGTTCCATAACTCCTGATTTCTTTCGATAAACAGCCACAAAGATAGCTTTTCTCCCAGATATTCCACCCTTTTCGATGTGAAAAATGACAAAGTGCCTTATATCCCCTGGTAAAGCTTCAGTCCGAAACGGGGCGCCACGGCCAACAGGTGGTCAAAAATGTCAGACTGGATGCGTTCGTACTCCCGCCAGGCTTTGACGCGGGAGAAGAAGTAAACGCGGATGGGCAGGCCATGCTCTGTCGGCTCCTTTTGGGCGATGATGAGGTCCAGGTCCTGGTTGACCACAGGGAGGCTCATCAGGTAGCGCTCGATGTAGGTACGGTAGAGTTGGGAGTTGGTAGGTTGGGACTCGGGGGCATAATCCGCCAAGAGGGGGAAGTCCTGCTTGAGGCGCTCCACCTCGTCAGCCGGGCAGAAGCGCACGGTGTCCAGGTCGAGCCAGATGCGTTTGTCCACGCGGCGTCCCCCGCTCTCCTGCATGCCCCGCCAGTTCTGGAAGGTACTGTTGACCATCGTGTAGGGAGGGATGGTGGTGATGGTATTGTCCCAGTTCTGTATCTTCACCGTGTTGAGGGTAATCTCCTGCACCACGCCGTCGGCCGAGCCATTGGGCAGGGTCACCCAGTCACCGATGCGCAGCATGTCGTTGGCCGACAGCTGGATGCCTGCCACAAAGCCCAGGATGCTGTCCTTGAAGACCAACATCAGCACGGCAGCCGACGCGCCCAGGCCGGTGAAAAGGTAAACAGGCGATTTGTCTATCAGCACCGACACGGCCAGGATGCCGCCCACGAAGAACAGCACTACCTGGAGCACCTGCACGAAGCCCCGGATGGGATGGTTCTTGCGCACCTCCTTGGAGTTGTAGATATCGAGCATCACCAGCAGCAGGGCGTTGACGGACAGCAGGATGGCCACGATGATGTAAATCATGCACACCCGGCGCGAGAAGTCCAGCATCCCGTCGCCTTTGACAAAGGCCAGGGGCAGGAGAAGGTAAATCAGGATGCCCGGCACCACGTGCAAGAGGTGGTGCACCGCCTTGCGTTCCACCAGCAGCGTGCTCCACATCCGCGCCGAGCGGCGTGCATACCGCTTGATGCCTCCGGCCACCACGGCCTGGAAGAAATAATTCAACCCGATGGCCAGCAGGATGATAAGCACGGCCACCAACACTTCGTCGATACTGTCGGCGTAACGGGAGGGAAGTCCCCACGACGTGAGCAGGTCGTTCATCCACCCGCCCAGCGTTCTCATATTCTCTATCTTCTCCATATATATTAGGTATTTGTCAGAAACAAGCGTACACCAGCATCGCGGCCACGGTCAGTCCGCACACCAGCGCGGGCACCCAGAGTTGCCGGAAGCGGCGGGGCCGTTCGTAGCGTGCCACCAGGCGGAACAGCGTGTAGCAGAGGGCCGCCCCCGCCAGTCCCAGCAAGGCTCCCGCCAGCAGGTCGCCGGGATAGTGCACGCCGAGGTAGGCCCGTGAGTAACACGTCACCAACGCCCAGGCCACGAGCAGCCCTGTCAACGCCTTGCGGCGGACGACGAGCATCAGGTAGAAGGCCAGCCCGAAGGTATTGGCCGCGTGGCACGAGGGGAAGCCGTAGCGCCCGCCCCGGTAGCCGTTGACGATGTGCACCAGGTCCGAGACGGGGTTCTCCGGGTTGGCCGGACGGAGGCGTTCGGCCCAGGGGCGGATGAGGGACGCACCCACCTGGTCGGCAAATGTGATGCACAGAGCCACGCCCACGAGGCACCACAGGGTGGTGCGCCAGGGCAGGTTGCGGGCCAGCAGGTACACCAGGGCGGCATACATCGGCACCCACACCCACTTGCCGCTGAAGGCATACATGAAAGTGTCCCAATACCCGTTGTGCCAGCCGTTGATGGCGAGCAGCAGGTCTGTGTCCCATTGGTTGAGGAGTTGCAGAAGGTCAGTCATACTATCGGGAAGCTAAGTCGTCATATAATTTTTGCAGGTAGGCCATGGCATGGACCAGGGCGTTCTCCGGATGGGGGCCCAGCATGGTGACGGCCTGTTCGGCATTGATGTCATAGAAGATGCGGTTCTCGTCCGTCACCAGGCCCAGCGCGCCGGGGAAGGTGATGAAGGCGAAGTGGGGCGACCGCGGGTCCAGCAGGTCCTTGCTGAAAGTGAAGTCCCCGTGCGGCAGTCCCAGCTGGGCCAGCAGCGTGGCGGCGATGTCCTGTTGCGAGCCCACGGTGTCGATGCGGCGCGGGCGGCGCACGGCGCCTCCGGCGAGGATGAGGGGTATCTCGTAGCGTTCGGGCGAGAGGTTGTTGAGGGCCTCGGGCCAGGCCCCCTGGTGGTCGGGCACGAGGACGAGCAGCGTGTTCTCCCACTGCGGCAGCCGGCGCAACCGCCGCACGAAGTCGCCCACGCAACTGTCCGTGTAGGCGAAGGCATTCATGCGGTCGTCCGCCAGGCGGCGATAGGGCACCTCGAAGGGCTCGTGGCTGCTGGAGGTCTGGACGACGCGGTAGCGGGGGGCGCGGCCCTCGGTGAGGGTGTCGGCGCGGAGGTCGTCGAGCAGGCGGCGGAAGACGAGGTGGTCGTGCACGCCCCACTTGCTCAGGCGGTCCTGCACGGGGAAGTCGCGGTCGCACACGATGTCCTCGAAGCCCGAAGACATCAGGTAGGAGCGCATGTTCGTGAAATCAGCGTCGCCCCCGTAGTAGTAGCACGTCCGGTAGCCCTCGCGGCGGAGCGTCCCGGCGATGGAGGGCAGGGACTGCGACTTGCGGGGATACTTCATGATGCTGGTCGAGGGCTGGGCGGGATAGCCGCTGAGGATGGACACCAGGCCCCGGTCCGTGCGGAAGCTGTTGGCGTGCATCCGCGTGAAGAGCACGCCGCCCGCGACGATGGAGTCCAGACAGGGCGCCACGGTGGAGTCGCCCCCCAGCGTGCCCATCAGGTGTGACGAGAAACTCTCCAGGATGACCACGAGCACGTCCGGCCGCGGCGTGCGCAGCAGGCTGTGCAGGCTGTCGCGCGGCTGCGCCGGGGCCTGGAGGGACCGCACCTGGGGGTCGAGCATGTCGGCAAAGAGCTTGTCGGCGTCATCGGCCTGGAGGAAACGGTATTGCGAGGCGAAGTCGCTCTCCTTGAAGGCGGACTCCAGCAGGCTGAAGGCGGGATTGATGGCGGCGTGGTTCAGCCGCTGGTTGGACGAGAAATAGGCTTTGCCCGTGTTCATGGTCGAGACGGTGAAGCCTCCGCGTATGGGGATGAACAGCGCGCCCGCCAGCAGCGCCAGCACCCCGCACGCGGCCGCCCGGCGCGCAGGACGGCGGAAGCGCTCCACGGCCCGCAGGACGCAGTAGTGGAACAGGGCATAGACCAGCACGGCGCATACGGCCATCATCAGGAAGCCCAGCACGGCCGTGCCGCCCGAGGCGCTGGCCAGCGTGTCGCCCGGCGAGGAGAAGAAGTAGAAGAACGGCGTGGTGTCCAGCCGGAACCCCCAGTATTCGTAGAGCACGAGGTCGAGGATGAAGACCACGCTCAGCAGCAGCGACACCACCCCGAACCACACGCGCAGGACCCACGTCAGCCACCGCCCCCACGACCACGCCGAGGCGGCCAGCAGCAGGGCCGGAAGGGCCGTCAGGTAGCCCGCCACGCTCAGGTCCAGCGGCAGGCCGTGCCACACGACACGCCCCCACTCCGCCGCCGGGCAGTCAGCGTACATCTCTACATGGAATAGCATGAACAAGGGCTTCTGCGCCACGAACAGCAGCACCAGCAGCCCGTAGGTCTTGACGAAGGCCAGCAATCTTTCTTTCATCTCGTTTTCTGTTTGTCTGTGTAATCTGCCGCAAATGTACGCTTTTTCATCCAATCCGCAAGACGGCGCGGCCGGGAGTTGTCCCGTTTCCTTAAAAAAGCATAAAACCCCTGCCCGCGGGGGGCCTCCGGACGGATTCCGTGGCGGACCCGACCGGGTTGCGGAGTGGCCCTGCCCGGGTTCCGGGGCGGGACGCGGCTCCTTCGGGACCGGACGGGAAATCAGTGGCACTGATTCCTATAATCAGTGGCACTGATTCTATAAACCAGTGGCACTGATTTCCCTCCTACTTCGGGACTACCCGCGCCCCGGTCCCGAAGTACCCCCGGTTCAGTCACGAAGTGCCCCCGGCTCAGTCACGAAGGACGCCGCCTCCGCGCCGCGACAGGCGCAGCCGGTGGTCGATGCACGCCGGCAGCTCCTCCTCGTAGTGGGTCACCATCAGCAGCGTTTTCCCCGGCCGGCGGCAGAAGGCCTCGATGATGCGGCGCACGAGGGCGCGGCGGCACGTGTCCAGCCCGTGCAGCGGCTCGTCCAGGACCAGCAGCGCGGGGTCCTTGACGAAGGCGCGGGCCAGGAGGCACAGGCGTTGCTCGCCGCTGGAGAGGGTGAGGAACGGACGCTCGTGGAGGGGGCCGATGCCAAACGTGTCCATCCACCAGCGGCACGCCTCCAGCTCCTCCGCCTTCGGACGGCGGTAGAGCCCGATGCTGTCGTGCAGGCCGCTGGCCACGATGTCCAGCGCGGGGAGGTTCTTCAGGTAGGCGCGGTGCATCTCGGGGCTGACGTAGCCGATGTGCCGCTTGATGTCCCAGATGCTCTCGCCCGTGCCCCGCTTCCGCCCGAAGAGGGAGATGTCGCAGGCGTAGGACTGGGGGTTGTCGGCACAGACCAGGCTGAGGAGCGTAGACTTCCCTGCCCCGTTCTCGCCGGATAGGGCCCAGCACTCGCCCCGGCGCACTACCCAGTCCAGACGGTCCAGGATGGTGCGGCCGCCGTAGCGGATGCTGACCCCGCTGAGGCGCACCACCTCGTCCGGCCCGTAGTCCGCCTGCCCGGCCGGCAGGCTCGCGATGCGCCGCTCCGCGTCCTCGTCCGCGCCGGTCGGCAGCGGGCGGCGCGCCGCCAGGTAGTCCGCCAGCGCCACCTTGGGCAGGACGGTCTTGTCCGCCACGGGGACGACGTGCGTGACGAACGGCGGGATGTCCTCCGACCTGGACACCACGAGGACCATCTGTATCATGCCCGTCCGCGCCAGTTCGCCCAGCAGCTCGGACAGCATCTCGCGCGTCGGGGCGTCCAGCCCGATGAACGGATTGTCCACGATGAGCACCCGCGGTGCGCCCGCCAGGGCCTTGTACAGCTGGAAACGGCGCATCTCGCCGCTGGAGAGCAGGAGGATGCGCTTGTCCGTCAGCTCGTCCAGGCGGAACAGTTCGGCCAGGCAGGCGGCGAGGTCCGGGTCGGCGGGCGGCGGCAAGAGGTCGCGCACCGAGGGGACTTCGTCCTGGTCGTGCGCATTCCAGCGTTGCTGGTAGTAATAGTTGGCGTCGGCGCTCCCGTAGGTATCGCGGAAGGCAATGTACTTCACATTATTATATAGGGCATCGTCCGCCGCCGGGCGGAAGTCATAAGCCACGCTCCCGCCCAGCAGGGGCGCACGTCCGGTCATCAGGTCCACGAGGAGGGACTTCCCCGCCCCGTTGTCGCCGGCAATGGCCACGTGCTCCGACGGCTTCAGCTCCAAATCCACCGGAGCGGCCAGCCGCACCTGCGGGTTGCGGGCCACGGCGCCGGCGAGGCGGATGGTATAGGTCTGTTCTGTCATAAAACGTATCAATTAGAGGTTCATTTCGGGGCGCAAAGATACAGGCTTCGCACGAAACACACAAAAATCGGCCAAATAGTTCGCCGATTGCGCGGGATTGCCTATCTTTGCCGCCCGCAAGACGGAAAGTACTAACCCAATCATATATTCACTTAATACGAAAAGACTATGGCAATGCATACCTGGTTCGAATGCAAGATTCGATACGAAAAGAC
>DXBX01000039.1 GCA_019116285.1 Candidatus Bacteroides merdigallinarum | reverse complement strand
ACCAAGAACTAAGTAACTTTACTCGTAGCTCGTAGCTTGTAGCTTGTAACTCGTAGCTCGTAGCTTGTAACTCGTAGCTAATAAATTATCATTTACTTATTATATGAAGACTTATCTCGTAACCGGCGCCGCCGGATTCATCGGCGCCAACTACATCAAGTACATCCTGCGGATACACGAGCATATCCGCGTAGTCATCCTCGATGCCCTGACCTATGCGGGCAACCTCGGCACCATCGCGGGGGACATCGACAACGAACGCTGCATCTTTGTCAAGGGCGACATCTGCGATCGTGCCCTGGTGGACGATCTCTTCGGCCAATACAAGTTCGACTATGTGGTGAACTTCGCTGCCGAGAGCCACGTGGACCGCAGCATTGAGAATCCTCAGCTCTTCCTCATTACCAACATCCTGGGTACGCAGAATCTGCTGGATGCCGCCCGTCGCGCTTGGGTCACCGGACGGGACGAGACCGGCTATCCCACGTGGCGTGCCGGTGTCCGTTACCATCAGGTCAGCACGGACGAGGTGTATGGCTCGCTGGGCGCGGAGGGCTATTTCACGGAGGAGACGCCGCTCTGTCCGCACAGCCCCTACAGTGCTTCGAAGACCAGTGCCGACCTCTTCGTCATGGCCTATCACGACACTTACCACATGCCGGTCAGCATCACCCGTTGCAGCAACAACTACGGACCCTATCACTTCCCGGAGAAGCTCATCCCGCTCATCATCAAGAACATCCTGGAAGGCAAGCAGCTGCCCGTCTATGGCAATGGCTCGAACGTGCGCGACTGGCTCTACGTGGAGGACCACTGCAAGGCCATCGATCTGGTGGTGCGTGAGGGAAAGCCCGGCGAGGTGTACAACGTCGGCGGACACAATGAGAAGACCAACTTGGAAATCGTGAAGCTGACCATCGCCACCATCCATCGGCTGATGGAGTCGCATCCCGAATATCGTCAGGTGTTGAAGAAGAAGGAAGTGGGAGCCGACGGCGAGATTGACATCAGTTGGATCAACGACGACCTCATCACCTTCGTCAAGGACCGTCTGGGTCACGACCAGCGTTATGCCATCGACCCCACCAAGATCCGCAAGGAGTTGGGCTGGTATCCCGAAACCACCTTCGAAGTCGGCATTGTCCGCACCATCGAGTGGTACCTCAACCACCAGGAGTGGGTAGAGGAGGTGACCAGCGGTGACTACCAGAAGTACTACGAGCGGATGTACAAAGACAGATAATCAATCAGCAGAGCGCCACGCTCAGCAGAATCCCGATGAACAGCATATTGCGCGAAGTCTCGCCCAGTATGCTGTTCAGTTTTTCTCCACTGCGGATGAGGCACATGCGGCGCCAGGTCATCAGATGCAGGTAGAAGTAGATGCACGGTGCCCAGATGAACTCCAGCCAAGTCAGGCGTCCGCTGAACACGAACCACGTGCAGAGCAGTACCGCCGCGATGCCCAGTGCCAGGTAGGCCTGCCGTCCGAATCGTGCCCCGAAGCGTGCTACCAAGGTCCGCTTGCCGCTGATGCGGTCCTGCTCCACGTCGCGGTAATTGTTCACCATCAGCAGGGTGTCGATGACCAGTCCGGCCACCAGTGAGAGCACCAGCACATCTCCGTTCAGCACTCCCGTCTGCACATAGTATGTTCCTCCCACAGGCACGAATCCGAAGAACACCAGCACCAGCACGTCTCCCCAGCCCCGGTAGGACAGATAGGTCGTATAGAGGAAGGCAAAGAGGATGCACGTCACGCCCACGGCAATCAGTTCCCATCCGCCGTGCGGCAATTCTCCCCACGACAGGTAGAGCAGCCCCAGCCCGCACAAGCAGGCGATGAGCAGAGTCACCCCGATGCCCAGTCGCATGGCTCGCGGTGTAATCCACCCTTCGGCACAGGCACGCTTCGGACCCAGCCGGTCTTCGCGGTCGGTCCCTTTCTGATAATCATAGAGGTCATTGATGAAATTGGCCGCTATCTGCATCATGCAGGCGAAGATCAGGCACAATACGGCGCGGGATGTTTGGAAAGCACTGTCCGAGAAGGCCAGTCCGCTGCCCAGCAAGACGGGGATGAGGGCAGCCGTCAGCGTCTTGGGGCGTGCTGCCAAGAGCCACGCATGTGCGGAGTTTCTTCGAATCTCTTTCATAGTTCTTTCATTTTTAATTATTATCTTTTGTAATCTCTCCGGCCAGGTCGGAGTCCATCAGTCGGCGGAGTTCAGGTTGGGTAAGGCCATGTCCCAAGAGGAACATCAGTTTAGTGACGGCACACTCCGGAGTGCTGTCGTATCCGCTGATGACGCCTGCCTGAAGTAGCTGGAGGCCGGTCTCGTAGCGACGCATCTCCACCGCACCACTGGGGCACTGGGTGATGTTGACAATGATGATGCCTCGTTCGGTGGCGTCCTTCAGTTGGCGGATGAACCAATCTTTTTGCGGTGCGTTGCCCGATCCGTAGGTCTTCAGAACCACGGCCTTCAAACCGGGGACATGAAGCACGGAGTCGATGATGCTTTCTTGGATGCCGGGGAAGAGGGTGAGCATCACCACGTTGGTGTCGAACAGGTAGTGGGGCTTCATCGGACGGGTGGGGTCGGGACGGCGGATGAGGTGCTCGTTGTAGCGGATGTGGATGCCTGCCTTGGCCAACGATGGGTAGTTGAAAGAGCGGAAGGCATTGAAGTTCTCGGCGTTGATCTTGGTAGTCCGGTTGCCCCGCATCAGTTCGTTCTCGAAGAAGATGCAGACTTCGGGCACCATGGGCGATCCGTCGGGGCAACGGGCGGCAGCAATCTCGATGGCAGTGATGAGGTTTTCCTTGCCGTCCGTACGCAGGGTACCGATGGGCAGTTGTGAGCCGGTCAGGATGACGGGTTTCCCCAGGTTCTCCAGCATGAAGCTCAAGGCAGAGGCGGTATAAGCCATGGTATCCGTGCCATGCAGGATGACGAAGCCGTCGAAGCGGTCATAATTCTCGTGTATGATTTCGACTATCTTGGCCCATAGTGATGGTTCCATGTCCGACGAGTCGATGGGCGGGTCAAACTGGTAAGAGCAGATATGGTAGTTGAACCGCCGGAGTTCGGGCACATGGCGGAGCAGGTGGTCGAAGTCGAAATTCTCCAGCGCACCTGTCTCCGGATTTTCTATCATGCCGATGGTTCCGCCCGTATAGATGAGGAGGACGGAAGGATAGTCAGTTGTCATAATTTCTAAGAATTGCTGTTTTTTGGGTACAAAAGTAAGAAAAAATACCGAGATACCCTATATATCCCGGCTTATTTCATAGCAGATGCGTCGAAAGACAGGGGTAAGAGTCCGTTTACTCCCCGGATTTCGTAGATACCTTCGGTGCCATAGAGCAAGATGCGCATCGGATGGTTGTAGCGCTTCTCCGTTTCCAGCATCACTTGGCGGCACGCTCCGCAGGGTGGGATGGGGGAGGCAAGGAACTCGTCCCGTTCATTGCGTGCGGCAATGGCCAGGGTATCTACGGGTTGATCGGGGTAGCGGGAGTTGGCATAAAACAGGGTAGTGCGTTCGGCGCAGAGGCTGGAGGGCGATGCAGCATTTTCCTGATTGCTTCCCGAAACAATGGTGCCGTCAATGAGGCGCAAAGCCGCACCCACCGCAAAGTGGGAGTAAGGGGAGTAGCTACGCCGGGTAGCTTCGCGGGCTGTGTCGATGAGTTGGCGGTCGGCTTCGTCCAGTTCTTCATAGTCGAAGATGCGGACGGGGATGGTGAGGGTCAATTCTTTCATGGGAAATAATTTGCTTGGTTCGAAGCACAAATGTAGGAATTTCATTGAAATAATGGCATTCGAGTGCTCTAATAAATGTAAAAGGATTGTTTTTCTCGATTCTTTTGCGGACTTTTGCATCTGATTCAAACATATACCCCCTCATAGAATGAAAAAGCAGACACTCCTCATGGGCATTGCCCTCTCGCTTATGATGCTTTGCATCGGGATGCAAGTTTCCGCCCAGCGCAGGAATACCTTATATAATAAGTATATCAAAGAATATGCGCCTCTGGCCATCAAGCAGATGGATAAGTACAAGATTCCTGCCAGCATCACGTTGGCGCAAGGCCTGTTGGAGAGTGGGGCAGGGCGGAGCGTGCTGGCCCGCAAGAGCAATAACCACTTTGGCATCAAGTGCCACGGATGGCGTGGGCGCAAGGTCTATCACGACGACGATGCGCGTGGCGAGTGTTTCCGGGCTTACAAGAATGTGGAGGATTCCTACGAAGACCACTCCAAGTTCCTGAAGAGCGGCTCCCGCTATGCCTTCCTCTTCAAGCTGAAGATAACGGACTATAAGGGTTGGGCAAAGGGTCTGAAGAAGGCCGGCTACGCCACCGACCGCTCGTATGCCAACCGCCTCATCACCATCATCGAGGACTATGAGCTGTACAAGTATGACACCAAGGGCATGAGCAAGCGCGAGGCGCGTCGCTGGCAGAAGCTGCTGAAGAAGAAGCCTTGGCTGGCCAATCCGCACAAGACCTACCTGGCCAACGGCCTGGTGTATATCGTTGCACGCGAGGGGGATACCTTCCGCCTGTTGGGAGGAGAATTTGACACAAGCTGGAAGAAGCTGGTGAAATACAACGACCTGCACGAGGAGTACACCCTCATGCCCGGCGACATCATCTACCTGAAGAAGAAGAACAAGAAGGCCCAGAAACCGTACAGGGAATACATCGTGCGCGACGGTGACTCCATGCACTCCATCTCGCAGAAGTTCGGCATCCGTCTGAAGAACCTTTACAAGATGAACAAGCTGGACGATGACTACCTGCCCGAGGTGGGTGACAGATTGAAATTGCGCTGATGTTTTTCCGGAAACTTTTTGCCGGCGATGTGACATTATGTCAAAAGAATGTTTTATATTTGCATCTGTTCAAGTTAACCCAATAGAAACACTGTAATACCGAAATCGACATGAAAAAGGAAATCAAATTCAGCCTCGTCTATCGCGACATGTGGCAGTCCTCCGGAAAGTATCAGCCACGGGTAGACCAATTGGTACGCATCGCCCCGCTCATCATCGAGATGGGTTGCTTCGCCCGGGTGGAGACTAACGGCGGTGCCTTCGAACAGGTGAACCTGCTCTATGGTGAGAATCCCAACAAGGCCGTCCGCGCCTTCACCAAGCCCTTCCACGAGGCAGGCATCCAGACCCACATGCTGGACCGCGGCCTGAACGCCCTCCGCATGTATCCCGTCCCCGCCGACGTGCGCCGCCTGATGTACCGGGTGAAGCACGCGCAAGGAGTGGACATCACCCGCATCTTCTGCGGACTGAACGAGACCCGCAACATCATTCCTTCCATCAAGTATGCCCTCGAGGCCGGGATGATTCCCCAGGCCACGCTCTGCATCACCTATTCGCCCGTGCACACGGTGGACTACTACGCCCATATAGCCGACCAGCTGATAGCCGCCGGCGCGCCGGAAATCTGCCTGAAGGACATGGCCGGCATCGGACGCCCCGCCATGCTGGGCCGACTGGTGAAGCGCATCAAGGAGAAGCACCCCGACGTCCTCATCCAGTACCACGGGCATAGCGGCCCCGGCCTCTCCATGGCCTCCATCCTCGAGGTGTGCGAGAACGGCGCCGACATCATCGACGTGGCCATGGAGCCGATGTCGTGGGGCAAGGTACACCCCGACGTCATCTCCGTGCAGGCCATGCTGAAGGATGCCGGCTTCCAGGTGCCGGAGATCAACATGAAGGCCTACATGAAGGCACGCGCCATGACACAAGAGTTCATCGACGACTTCCTGGGCTACTTCATGGACCCCACCAACAAGCACATGTCCTCCCTCCTGCTCAAGTGCGGCCTGCCCGGCGGCATGATGGGCTCCATGATGGCCGACCTGAAGGGCGTGCACGCCGGCATCAACATGATACTGAAGAGCAAGAACCAGCCCGAGCTGAGCCTGGACGAGCTGCTCGTGATGCTGTTCGACGAAGTGGAGTACGTATGGCCCAAGCTGGGTTATCCGCCCCTCGTGACCCCCTTCAGCCAGTACGTCAAGAACGTGGCGCTGATGAACCTCATGCAGCAAGTCAAGGGCGAGGAGCGCTGGACGATGATAGACAACCACACGTGGGACATGATCCTGGGCAAGAGCGGACGCCTGCCTGGCCCGTTGGCTCCCGAAATCGTCGAGCTGGCCAAGTCGAAAGGCTACGAGTTCACCGACGCCGACCCGCAGCAGAACTACCCCGACGCCCTCGACCAATACCGCAAGGAGATGGACGACAACGGCTGGGACTACGGCCCCGACGACGAAGAACTCTTCGAGCTGGCCATGCACGACCGCCAGTACCGCGACTACAAGTCCGGCGTGGCCAAGAAGCGCTTCGAGGAAGAGTTGCAGCGTGCCAAGGATGCTACTCTTGCCAAGGGCGGCCTCTCCGAAGAGGAGATCCGTAAGCTGAAGCGCGCCAAGGCCGACCCCGTCATCGCCCCCTCCCGGGGCCAGGTGCTGTGGGAAGTGTCGGTCGAGGGACCTTCCTCCGCCCCGTTCATCGGCCGCAAGTACCAGCACGACGAGGTGTTCTGCTACATCTCCACCCCGTGGGGCGAGTACGAGCCGGTGCTGACCGGCTTCACCGGCCGCGTGGTCGAGGTCTGCGCCAAGCAGGGCGACGTGGTCGACAAGGGCGGCGTCATCGCCTATGTGGAGCGGAGCGACATCTTCGCGTGACCATGGACATATAGAGAAAGGAGGGAGGCGGACGCAGGATGAGCCTGGTCTGCCTCCCTTTTCTTGAAATTGTAGGAGGGAGTGCAAGAAAAATGTGGCCTCATGCTTTGCCCGTTCCGAGAAAAACTTTATCTTTGCGACCAATGTAAACGAACTATAACCACTATCTCTATGCCTATCAACAACCTTACAACTTACCCCCCCCCTATTAACAAGGATTAACATATTGAAGTATGTCCTGCCTGTCCTCCTGGTCTTTCTCCCGGCGGCCTGCACGCAGGACGAGGATGCCGCACCGGACACCACGCTGCCCGAGGGCGAATATCCCCTGCTGATAGCCGGCGTCTCCCTCACCGTCGAGGCGAACGAGCAGCCCTGGACGCGCGTCGCCGAAAGCACGGACGGCTCGGCCAGCCAATGGCAGAAGGGCGACATCCTGTCCGTGAAGTTCAATGATTATGACGAAGTGGGCACCTACCGCATCGCCGATGCCACGACGGGCACGGTGGAACCCCTTGAACCCCTCTACTGGCACAGCACCACCCAGAGCGGCGCCCTCACCGCCTGGCACGCATCGCCCGCCGACGGGGACGGGACGGTGGACCTCGGCAACCAGTCCCAAGGCCTCGCCTACGTGCTGCAGGCCACCACTACCGCCACCCTCGGCCAGGCCGTCTCCCTCACCTTCAAACACCGGCTGGCCAAGGTGCGCGTCACCCTGACCGGCACGCAGGCAAAGAATGTCACCGGGGTGGAGGTGAACAACTATACCCGGTGTACCCACGACCGGGGCGGCAGCGTGCAGGGCAGCACGGCGGGCTGGATAGCGATGCACCCGGTCGGCAGCAATGTCTACGAGGCCAACGTGGTGCCCGGCGTCACGATAGACCCCGCCAATTTCATCCGCCTGAACAGCAATGTCCCCGTCACACTGAACGGCAGCTTCACGCTGAGTGAGGGCCGGATGTACGCCCTCAACATCACGGTAAATCCCTCCGTGCCCGAGGGGGCGCAGGAGATACCTGCCGGCGGCACTATCAGCGGCGACGGCACCTACGTGGTGCGGGGCAATCGCGGGGAGTCCATCACCATCACCGGCGGAGAGCCGCATATCTACCTGAGCAATGCCACCGTCAGCGTGACGGACGGCAACGGCATCAGCGTCACGGGCGGAAGCCCCACCATCCATGTGGTGGGCAGCAACAGCGTCACTTCCGGCGACGGCGCGGGCATCTATGTGGCAACGGGCAGCAGCGTGACCATCGCGGGGTGCGACAGGAAGGATGTGCTGACAGCCGGGGCCGGCGGCGATGGGACCGGCGGCGATGGGGCAGGCATCGGCAGTACCGGATACATCGGCACCTCGGCATCTTGCGGCGACATCACCATCCGGGATGTGACAGTCTATGCGCGGAGTGCAGCTTCCTTTGACTGTTCTCCCGGAATTGGTGCTTATGACGATTGCGGTGCCATCACGATAACAAACGCCACCGTCTATGCGTATGGCACGGCACAAGGTGCTTCCTTTGCACCGGCCATCGGTAGTGCATTCGGTTCCTTGCCGGCCATTACCATCAGCGGCTCTGACATACATGCCTACCGGGGTGCCTATAATACCAGCACGGCCGACTGGATTGGGCAAGGGCATAGCTCGTCTGAAACAGGCGGCAACATCCTGGGGACCATCACGACGACCACTGTTTATAAGAATACGTATGATTGCGACTCTTTCCCTTTTGAGGAGATAGTGACCGGTGACAGCCGGCGGTTTGACTGATAGTGACATACGGCAGCCCGGACCGTCTTCCGGGCGGGGAGGCATCCCCCTGAGCGGCCGGCCGACCGGACTCGGCAGGCATCCGGATATTCCGTCAATCTATCCTTACAAAACGGGGCTTCCGCGAAGGGTGTCGGGGCGAGGGAACATCAGACGGCGTTTGATACCCCCATCAGACGGCGTCTCATCCTACATCAGACGACGTTTGATGACGCATCAGACGGCGTTTCATCCTGATACCCCCGCCAATCCCCTCCGAAAGCCCCTGTGGGGCCGATTGACATGAGATTCAGAGAAGAAAGGAGAACAGTATGGCCTTTTACAAAAAATCTCGACTGAAGAGCAATGGCAAGTGGTATCCCCGCTCCATCGTGGTAGGCGACTCCGCCACGACGGACGATGTGGCCAACCGCTTGGCAGAAATCTCCACTGTGAGCCTGGGCGACACGTACAACGTGCTGAAGAACCTCTCCACCGTGCTCAAGTCCTTCATGAAGGAAGGCCGCTCGGTGAAGCTGGACGGCGTGGGCACCTTCTACTACACCGCCGACGCCACCAAGCAGGGCGTGGACACGCCGGAGGAGGTCAGCGACAAGCAGATCAAGGGCGTGCGCGTCCGCTTTCTGCCGGAGACCGCCCGCACGTCCAGCGGCAAGGTGAGCACACGCGCCTTGGTGGACGACGACATCCAGTGGCTGGACATCGCCAAGCTGGATCCCGCCAAGAAGAGCACCGGCACCACCACCCCCGGCGGCAGTGAGCAAGGCGGCGGTGGCGAGGACGAAGGCGAGGAAGGCACCTACGGATAAGTCCGACGGCGCGCATGTGAGAAAGAAAGGCATCCGGCTGCCCGAGGGGTTCGGGACGGGCGGGATGCCTTTCTTCTTTGACATCCTCTTCCCCGGAATAATGGGAGTAAAACGATGTCCTTGTCGGATACTTTTCGTACCTTTGCGGTGATAACTGAAAATTGAGGAGGAACAAGTATGGAAACTATTCAATTGAACATCAGTAAACAGCAGTTTGTCGGATTGATTCAGTCCATGTCAGAGCAAGACCGCCTGGAGATATTCGACCGCCTGCGCAAGTCGCTTTTTGTCAGCCGCTTCGACCGGCTGCTGAAGGCTGTCCGAACCGATGAGCTGAGCATGGATGACATTACCCGCGAGGTGGAAGCCGTAAGACAAGCGCATTATGAAGAACAGGACCGAAATGCGCAATTATAACTTAAGCAAGTATTCAAATTTAGTTCATATTATAAGAGAAAACGCAGCCGCTAACTCAATTCCCCTCCTCCGGGGAGGAGGGGTGCCCAAGGGGCGGGGTGGTAGCGGCAGACATACGCTGCTAATGTTTTCTAGGCGATCGGTTTCGCTACCACCTCCCCCTTACGGGTACTCCTCCTCCCCGGAGGAGGAGAATTAAGTTACCACCGTTTCAATCACTCCGATAAATTCATTTAGTAATGCACAAAATCCTCCCGTGCAGAGTATATATATGACAGACCGTGCGCTCAGAACGCCTCCGTCATATTGAAGTAGAACAGCGTCTGGTCGTTCACCGTGTTCTTGCCCAGGTCCAGGCGGACGTTCATGCGGGGCTGCACCTCGATGCGCAGGCCCACGCCGTAGTTGGGCAGCACGCCCTCTATCTTGCCCGGGTTGGGGCCCATGAAGCCGCAGCCGCCCCAGACCACGAAGCCCAGGTGGTTGATGATGCGCCGCAGCCAGTTGTCCTCGTCCGTGTTGAACATCTGCCGGTACTCGGCCAGGACGACGTGCGACGACTTGTCGCGGTACTGCCCCATGTAGTAGCCGCGCAGGTCGAAGGGGGTGCCCGTCAGCGAGTACTGCGTCAGGGGAATATTCTTGCCGAAGACATTCTTGCTCTGCGCCGTCCAGGCGATGACCTTGCGGTTGCCCACCTGCTTATACTGGCGGTAGTCCAGCTCCAGGCGGTAGAAGTCGCGGTCGCTGCCGAATATCTTGTGGTACATCATGCCCCGGAAGTCCAGATACATGCCGCGGTAGGCGTTGGAGGGGACGTCGCGGCTGTCGTAGGTCAGCAGGAAGCCCAGGCCGGCGTTGAAGTTCTTGTAACCGTCCGCGTCGCCCCCGGCACGTTGGTACGACGGCTCCTCGGCCAGCCATTTGCCGGGCTTGGTGAAGTGGTCGTAGTTGATGTCAATCTGCGGCCCGGCGAAGAAGTTGCTGCGCCCCAGGCGGAAGAGGAACCAGGGATTGATCTGCACGCCGCTGTAGCGGTATTGGCTGGTGGTGTCGCTGCGCACGTAGTCCTTGTTGGTGCTGTATCCGATGCCGTAGTAGTTCTCCTGCGTGTTCTTGTAGCTGAACTTGCCGAAGATGCGGAACCTGTCTCCCTTGAAGAACAGCTGCGGCTTGGAGAAGAGGTTGATGCCGCCGTCGAACATGAAGGCGATGGCCATGGGTACGACGGACCGCTTCAGGGTCGTGTCCTTGGGCTCGAGGCTGAAGGTCATCAGGGCACTGCCGCCTATCAGGAAGCCGAAGTCGGGCGAGTAGCTGGGCCCGCCCAGGATGTTGTAGTGGAAGTTGCGCCGGGCCACGCGCTGGCGGTGCAGTTCCTTCTTGCTGAGGGTGGGGGTGCTGTCCTGCGTCGTCGTGTCGGGGGTTGCTTCCTGGGCACCGAGGCCGAGGGGGACGGACAGGACGAGGAGGAGGGTCAGGAGTGATTTCTTCATACGATTCAATGAATTAGTTTGCAAAGGAAACTCTTTTTCGTGGAATAGTTTCCGTCTTGGCCTCTAATTTTTCAAAAAAAGGAGTACTTTTGCGGAGTTTTCGGCAAATACATTCATTAATCATCCATAAACAGAACCATATGAAGAAAAGAACCCTTACCCTTGCGCTCTTCAGCGCCTGCCTGCTGGCCGCACAGGCCCAGCAGCAAGACGGCGGCATCCGTCCGGAGATGCTCCGCGACATCCAGTCCTCCTACCGGGAGACCCCTGCCGAGAAGGCCATCCGCAATGCCATCGCAGGGAATGACATCCGCAAGCTCACCCTCAACCTTGACGAGCAGCGGGGCATCGACACGCACTTCTCCATCCGCGTACGGTCCAAGGGCATCACCGACCAGCAGTCCTCCGGGCGTTGCTGGCTGTTCACGGGCCTGAACATCATGCGTGCCAAGGCCATCGCCAAGTATGACCTGCCGGGGCTGGAGTTCTCGCAGGCCTATTCCTTCTTCTGGGACCAGCTGGAGAAGTCGAACCTCTTCCTGCAAGGCATCCTCGACACGGCGGACAAGCCCCTGACGGACCAGACCGTGGAGTGGCTCTTCAAGCATCCGCTGAGCGACGGTGGCACCTTCACCGGCGTGGCGGACATCGTGGGCAAGTATGGCCTGGTGCCCAAGGAGGCGATGCCCGAGACCTACAGCAGCGACCACACGTCGATGATGTCCAATCTCATCGGCCTCAAGCTGAAGGAGTTTGCCCTGGAGCTTCGCGACCTGTCCGCCAAGGGAACCAAGTCCGCCGCCCTCGAAGCGCGTAAGACGGAGATGCTGAAGACGGTCTACCGGATGCTGGCCCTCAACCTGGGCGTGCCTCCCACGGAGTTCGACTATGTGCGCCGCAACGCTGCCGGCGAGCGGGTGGCCGTGGAGCATCACACGCCGATGTCTTTCCTGGAGAAATACGGCGACAAGAGTCTGCTGACCAACTACGTCATGCTGATGAACGACCCCACGCGTGAATATTATAAATGTTATACCATCGAGTATGACCGCCACCGCTATGACGGCCGCAACTGGACCTACGTCAACCTGCCCTTGGACGAGATCAAGCAGATGGCCATCGCCTCGCTGAAGGACAGCACCGCCATGTACTTCTCCAGCGACGTCACCCAGCTGGACTCCAAGCGCGGCTACCTGGACACCGACATCTACGACTACGGTTCGCTGATGGGCGTCACCTTCGGCATGGACAAGAAGCAGCGCATCCAGACCTTCTCCAGCCTCTCGGCACACGCCATGACGCTGGTGGCCGTGGACCTGGACGAGGCCGGCAAGCCCGTGAAGTGGATGGTGGAGAACAGTTGGGGACCTTCCTACGGCCATCAGGGACATCTCATCATGACGGACGACTGGTTCAATGAATACATGTTCCGCCTGGTGGTGGAGACGAAGTATGTGCCCGAGAAGATCCGTAAGCTGGCAGAGCAGGAGCCTGTCCGTCTGCCGGCCTGGGACCCGATGTTCGCGCCCTGCCGTTAATCGGTCAACGTTTCGCAAAGACGCCCGCACTCTTTCGTCAAGGTATTGCCTTTTCCTTGCGGAGTGCGGGCTTTCTCAATAAATATGTCTATCTTTACAGCCTGAATTAAAATCAGTAGATACGCATGGAAAAGAACCCCGAACTGGACCTCGCCTGGCAATTCATCGAAAATACCGGCACACATCTCTTCCTTACCGGCAAGGCCGGCACGGGAAAGACTACCTTCCTGCACAAGTTGAAGGCTGAATCGCCCAAACGTATGGTGGTGCTGGCACCCACGGGCATCGCCGCCATGAACGCCGGGGGCATCACGCTCCATTCCTTCTTCCAGCTTCCCTTCGCGCCCTATGTGCCGGACAGTTCCTTCTCGGCAGGAGACGAGGCGGCCTATCGCTACCGCTTCGGCAAGGAGAAAATCAATATCATGCGCAGCATCGACCTGCTGGTCATCGACGAGATCAGCATGGTGCGGGCCGATGTGCTGGATGCGGTGGACAGCGTGCTGAGACGTTACCGCAACAACCGGAAGCCCTTCGGCGGGGTGCAGCTTCTGATGATAGGCGACCTGCAACAACTGGCGCCTGTGGTGCGCGACGAGGACTGGAAGTTGCTCTCCAAGTACTACGACACGCCCTACTTCTTCTCCAGCCGGGCATTGCGCGAGACGGAATATTTCACCATCGAACTGACCACCGTCTACCGCCAGCGTGACGACCGCTTCCTGCAGATGCTGAACGGCATCCGTGAGAATCGTTGCGATGCTTCTGTGTTGGCTGCCCTGAACCAACGCTACTTGCCCGGCTTCAACCCTCCTCCTGAAGAAGGTTATATCCGTCTGGTGACCCACAACTACCAGGCCCAACGCATCAATGACCAAGAGCTGGAGCATCTGCCCGGACGTGCCTTTGCCTTTCCCGCCACGGTAGAGGGCAAGTTTCCCGAATATCTCTATCCGACGGAGAAAGTGCTGGAGTTGAAGCAGGGAGCACAGGTGATGTTCGTGAAGAACGACATGAGCGGCGAGCACCGCTATGTCAACGGCACCATCGGCGAGGTGACATCGGTGTCCTCGTCCGGCATCGAGGTGTGTTGCCTGGAGTCGGGTGTCAAGCTGACCTTGCAACCCGAGGAATGGACCAATGCCCGCTATGCACTGAATGAGGAGACGAAGGAAATCACCGAAGAGATAGAAGGCACTTTCCGTCAATACCCCTTGAAACTGGCGTGGGCTATCACCATCCACAAGAGCCAAGGCCTGACCTTCGACAAGGCCATCATTGATGCGGGAGCTTCCTTTGCCCACGGACAGACCTACGTGGCCCTGAGCCGTTGCCGCACGCTGGAGGGACTGGTCTTGAGCGCACCTCTCTCTGCCAAAGCCATCATCAACGACGAAACGGTGGCAGCCTTTACGCGGGAAGCCCGTGAGAAGCGACCCGGAGACGAACAGTTTGCCACCCTGCAACAGGCCTATTACCTCAGCCTGCTGACCGAACTGTTCAGTTTCCAACCGCTGTATCAGTCATTCCGGCGTTATATCCGGCTGTTGGACGAACATCTGTACACCCTCTATCCCAAGCAACTGGAGACATGCAAGGCCGAGTTGGCCCGGTTGGATGAGCAGGTGGTGCGGGTGGCCGAGCGTTTCTCCGTGCAATATACCCGCATGGTCAACGGCAGCGAGGCGTATGCAGCAAGTGCCGCCTTGCAAGAGCGGATTCATGCGGCGGCCGGTTATTTCGTGGAGCAGCTTCGCCCGATGTATCCGATAGCCGTGCGCAAAGCTTTGGACACGGACAACAAGCAGTTGAAGAAGAAATATACTGCGGCCTACGAGGAATTGCGCGACCGTTATCGGCTGAAAGCGGACCTGCTGGAGTTTGTGGAGAAATCAGGTTTTGCCGTCTCCTCCTATTTGAAGCAGAAAGCCTTGTTGACCCTGGACGATGTGGGGACTCCCATCCGTGCCAAAGAGGATGCCCGACGCATGGGCTTGCCCGAAGTGGAGGAGGTACTGGCTGAGGTTCGTCCGGAGAAGAAAACCAAAAGCGGTGGAGACAAAGTGGAGGTTTCTTCCGATGTCCTTCATCCGGAATTGTATAAACGTCTCCGTGCCTGGCGCAACGAGGAGGCCGCCCGCCAGAGCCTGCCGGTTTATATGATCTTCCAGCAGAAAGCCCTTTTGGGCATCAGCAATCTGTTGCCCATAGACAAGGAGATGCTTTCTCGTATCCCCTATGTCGGTAAAAAAGTGGTGGAGAAATACGGGGATGAAATCCTGCAAATCATCGCCGCTTACCGGAAGGAGAAGCGTTAAGGGAAGGGGCGGTCATTGCCTTGCTGCACTTCGATGCGGAAGCCGAAGCCATTCTCCGATTTCATTTCGAAGGCACCCTTGAAGTTATTCCGCTCCCAAGGCAGGGCAGAGGGGTTGTACACACGCCGGCCGTCGGCATCATATTCGCCGTAGGTATTCAGCTTCCAGCCGTTCTTCAACTGGAAGCTGCTCATCTGCAAGGTGGTGGGCATTCTCCGGAAGTTGCTCAATCCGAAGCCTGTATAGGACATCCCCATCGTGTAGTTGCCCTGGGTGTAGATGACATCCGTCTTGGGGCGAAGCAGGAAACTGTAGTCTTTGCTCGCGTCGGGCACTGTCAGCTTGAAGTTGCTGAGGCTGGGGCGTTCGGGCAGGTTCATCGATCCCAAGTCCAGCAGGAAGTCGCCGTGATTCTTGACCGTGGAGGGCAGGAGGGAAGAGTTCGTGTCAGTGGTTGGAGACGTGGCAATCGTGTCGCCGGTCGCTTCGCTTTGGGCACGGAGCAGGGTGGCGGTAACTATGAACAAGGCAAGTATAAAGAAACGTTTCATATCTGATGTCTTTTTTTTGAGGATTACCGGGCAAAGGTACGCCTTTCCTCCCAACCTTGGAAATCCTTTCACATTATTTGTCGCTTAGTTTACGATGAGCTTGTAGCCGATGCCGCGCACGTTGACGATGCGTATCCGTTCGTCCTTCGAGAGTTTGTGGCGCAGCTTGGTGATGAACACGTGGAGGCTCCGCTGGTTGAAGAAAGAATCGTCGCCCCACAGGTCGAGCAGTACGTCGCGCATGTCCACCACCTGGTCTTGATGCTCGCAGAGACGGCGCAGGATTTCGCTCTCGCGGTGACTTAGTTCAGTTTCCGTGCCGTTATGGCGGAGGCGTTGGGTGCGGGGCGTGAAGAGGTAAGCACCCACTTCGTACACCTCGCGCCGGGTGGGGGATTCCTCCGTGCGGATGGCACGGCCCAAGAGCGCCTTGATGCGCACTATCAGCTCCTGCATCCCGAACGGCTTCTTCAGGTAGTCGTTGGCGCCCAGTTCGAAGCCCTCCACCACGTCGTTGATGGCGGAGCGGGCGGTGAGGAAGAGCACGGGCGTCCGCTTGTCCGTCTTGCGGAGGCGGCGCACCATCTCGAAGCCGTCCATGCGGGGCATCATCACGTCGGCCACCAGCACGTCGGGCTTCTCGCGGAAGAAGCTCTGCAAGCCTTCTTCCCCGTCCTTGGCCAGGCAGATGCGGAAGCCCTGGCCTTCCAGCGTGTCCTTGATAATCATTGCCAAGGTGGCTTCGTCTTCGACTAATAGCACGTCTATTAATTCCTCATTCCTCATTCTTCATTCTTAATTTAATAATAAATTCGCTTCCCCTTCCCGGTTCGCTCTCCACTTCCACCGTGCCGCCGTGCTGCTCCACCATCGTCTTGACATAATACAAGCCGAGGCCGTAGCCTTTCACGTCGTGCAGGTTGCCTGTGGGGACGCGATAGAACTTGTCAAACACGCGGGGCAGTTTGTCCTTGGGGATGCCGATGCCTTTGTCTTGCACAGAGAAGATGAATGTTTCGCCTTCCTTGCGCGCCTCTATCTCCACCGCCGCTTGGCCGATGGAGTACTTGATGGCATTGTCCAGCAGGTTGCTCACGATGTTGGCGAAGTGCGTGCGGTCGGCATTTATCATCAAGTCGGAAGGAGTGATGCGTGTGGAGATGTTGACGGGCTTGTCCGCCTTCAGCTTGTGCTCCTCGATGAGGGGCGCGATGACTTCAGAGACGGGAAACGTCGTCCGTTGCAGGCGGAAGGTCTTGCGCCGCTCCATCGAGAGGGAGAGAATCTGCTCCACCAGCCCGCCCAATCGTTTGAGTTGTTCTTGGCAGATGCGGAGGTAGCGGGTGCGCTTCACCTCGTCGGTATCGGCGCCGAAGTTCAGCAGGGCGTCGTTGGCGGCGTAGGCCACGGCGATGGGCGTCTTCAGCTCGTGGGTGACGTTGTTGGTGAAGTCGTCCTTCATCTCCTCCAGCGTGCGTTGGCGCAGCAGGATGCGGATGAGGTACCAGAAGGAGAAGCCCAAGACGAGGAGGATGATGGCCGACGTGGCCAGGATGCCCGCCATCTGCCGGAGCACCAGCCCGTGTATGGGTTCTATCGTGAGGCGGTAGAAGAGGGAGCCGTGCAGGTCGTAGGCATATTCGTAGACGTTGGCATCAGGGGAGGGAAGGTAGCCGGCGGTGCTGTGTATGTTCAGCGTGTCGTTCTCGCAAAGCTGCATCAGGCGGTAGGGGACGTTCAGGCCCGCGCGGCGCAGCTCATCGCACAGCAGGCTGTCGTAGGTGGCGAAGTCCGGCTCATGAAGGACGTCCAATCCCGCGTGCAGCCCCCGCTGGAAGTAGTTCGCCAGATCTTGTATCGTGTTCTTCCGCCTGAAGAGGAAGTCCGTGCTGTCGTTGGTGTGCAGCGACGGGCTGATGGCGGCGGTGTCTTTCACCTCCCGTTGTCGCAGGTTGATGAAGGTGGAGTCCCCGCGCTGCTCGGTGACGATGGTGCGGCTTTGCACGTAGGGATTGTTGTCGTTGTATCCGGCAGAGACGGTCACTTCGCCGTGGCGGACAGAGTCTGCTTTCAACCGCTCGATGCGGAGGATAAGTTCATTGTAGTCGCTTAGGCGCATGGCCTCCGTGATATCCCGCTCCACCTCTCGGCATTGCGTGTGGTAGAGGTTCACCAACCAATATGCTTGGTAGGCGAAGATGGCCGCGAGCGAGAGGATGACCACGAGGGCGATGTATTTCGAAGGCAGTTTCATGGGGGCAAATTTACTACTTTCTTCCTTGCCCTTTCTATCATGATAAGACTAAATAACACTTCCGGTAAGACTTGATAAGCCGCTTTCTGCCTGCCTTACGGCGGAGAATGCCGTACTTTGCACCGCTCAAGGTCCTATCTTGAAGGGCTCCAAGTAGTACATAGACATGATGAATAAGCCTTATTAGTATTACCAAAAAGCCTTATTCGTCATACCAAAAAGGCTTATTCGTCATACCAAAAAGGCTTATTCGTATGACTAAAAAGGCTTATTCGTCATACCTATGTAGTACATTGAACGTCTCAAGATAGGGCATCGGGCAGGTAAAGATAGAACATGGACTTACTTGACAAAGACAGAAAGATGAAACGAATGACTTTATGCATGCTTGCAACCTTTTGCTTGTCAGGCATTTGCGCACAAGAGATGAAAACGGACAGCCTCTGGGCGGACAGCCTGGTGAGGACGCTGCCCGAAGTGATGGTGACAGGCGAACGTCCCGTGGTGAAGGCCAAGGCGGGACGGCTGGAGTATGACCTGCCCCGAATAATCGAGGGAAAGCCAGCAGACAACATCTATGACGCCCTGAAATACCTGCCCGGCGTGGCGGAGATGAACGGCGCATTGACCCTCGGCGCGCGGGGCGTGACCATCGTCTTGGACGGCAAGGTGACGAACATGAGCACGGAGCAGCTTTATGCCTTGTTGAAGTCGATGCCTGCCGACCGCATTGAGCGGGTGGACGTGATGTACAACGCTCCGGCACGCTATCAGGTGCGGGGCGCGATGATAGATGTCCGTCTGAAGCATCGCATCGGCGACCCCGGCGCAGTGCAGGGTGAGGCATATGCCCAATACAACCAGAGCCATGAGGCCAGCTTCCAGGAGCGTGCTTCCTTGTTATATAATGGTGGTAAATTCTCTCTCGACTTTCTTTACTCGCACGCCCACGGCAAGGGCTTCAACACCACCGACAAGGAGGCGCGCCACTGGCAAGAGGCGGAAGACAAGACGTATCTGATAGAAAACCATGAGGTGGCACGCAACCGCAACCATACGCACAGCTTCCGCCTGGGCACGGACTATCAGTTCGGGAAAGACCATCATCTTTCCTTCGTCTACAACGGGAGCTACCTCACCCGCCACGTCCGCCAGCACACCGTGGGCACACAGACGGCGACGAACCGGAGAAACCAAACTTCGTGGCTGCACAACGGTAGGCTGGACTACCGCACGCCCATCGGACTGAGTGCGGGAGCGGAGTTCACGTGGTATCAAGTGCCGGGCGACCAGCGCATGCAGAGCGAGATGGAGGGCACACGGCTGGACTTCTACACCGAGGACAGGCAGCGCATCAACGCCTGGAAGTTCTACCTGGCGCAGGAGCATTCGCTGAAGCATGGCTGGGGGCTGAACTACGGGGCGGTTTATACGACGAGCGTGGACAACTCCTATCAACTCTACTTTAATAATGAAGAATTAAGAATGAAGAATGATGAAGTGGCTGGAGAATTGCCGCCGGATATGAAGTCGCGGCGGAGGGAGCAGACGCTGAACGTGTATGCGGGCTTCAACAAGAACTTCGGGAAGACGCTGATGCTGGATGCCTCGTTGGCGGTGGAGCGGTATCAGACACCCGTATGGGACGAGTGGGACGTCTATCCCGTGCTGAACTTGACTTATTTGCCTGCACCGGGGCACATCCTCCAATTGGACTTCAGCAGTGACAAGGGATATCCGACCTATTGGGAGGTGCAAAACGCGGTGTCCTATATGAGCGGTGGCTACTCCGAGATACAGGGCAACCCGCTCTTGAAGCCTTCAAAAGATTATCAGGTCTCTTTGAGTTATATCCTGAAGTCAAAGTATGTCTTCAGTTTTTGGTTCGACCATAACAAGGACATGTCCCTACAACTGCTCTACCAGTCGCCCGAGAAGCTGCTGGAAATCTACAAGTCCTTGAACCTCGACTTCCGGCAGCAGGCGGGCGTGCAGGCTTCCATCCCCTTCAAGGCGGGCACGTGGCTGGACACCCGTCTGACGCTGATGGGGATGTGGCTGCGCGACAAGGACAGCGACTTCTACGACTTGCCCTTCGACCGCCACACGTTGGCAGGCATCGCTGTGCTGAACGCCACGTTCAAGCTCCCCGTCAAGCCCGACCTGCGCTTCACGCTCAACGGTTTTTGTCAGACGGGGGCCATACAAGGCATCTACGACCTGCCCACCAGCGGCAACCTTGACCTCTCTTTGCGCTACGCCTTCGCCCGGGGCAACTGCATCCTCACGGCGTGGTGCAAGGACATCTTCCAGACGGCCGGCATCGACCCGCAGATACGCTACGGCCGCCAGTGGGTGACGAACGATTACTCGTGCTTCCGCAGTGTGGGCGTGTCCTTTGCGTGGAGGTTCGGCGGCTATCAGGAGAAGAAAAGGGAAGGGGTGGACACGTCGCGGTTCAAATAAAAGGTGTATCTTTGCGGGCAACAAATTCGATTACCTTATGAAGAAACAAATCGTCTGGCTGGACGCCGTCCGGCTGCTTGCCTTTTTCTTTTTGTTGTGCTGCCATGCGGCCGACCCTTTCTATGCCACGGCCACATACGCAAATGCCGATGCGGGCGGGGCGGTGGATGCCGCCTCGCTGATGTGGGGCGAGCGTTGAATGGCCTTTGTCCGTCCGTGCGTGCCGTTGTTCGTGATGATAACGGGCGCCCTGATGTTTCCCGTCCGCCAGTCGATGGGGGCGTTCTACAAGAAGCGCATTCTGCGGGTGCTGTGGCCTTTCCTGATATGGTCGGTGCTCTACTACCTCTTCCCGTGGTTCACGGGCGTGCTGGGCTGTGACAAGAGCATCGTTTACAAGTGCTTCATCTGGGCGGAGAGCGACAGCCAGTCCTTTGCCTCCAGCCTGGCCAACATCCTGCGCATCCCCTACACGTTCAGCTTCATCGCGCAACACATGTGGTACATCTACATGCTGATAGGCCTCTACCTCTTCATGCCCATCCTCTCGGCGTGGGTGGAGCGGGCCACGAAGAAGCAGCTCCAGGTGTTCATCGGCTTGTGGGCGCTCAGCACCCTATTGCCCTATTTCCATCAGTTTGTCAGTCCGTATGCCTTTGGCACCTGCACGTGGAATTCCTTCGGGTTATTCTATAACTTTGCCGGCTTCAACGGCTATCTGTTGTTAGGCCACTACCTGCGTCATTATGTAGACTGGAGTTTCTCGCGGACATGGCCCGTAGCCCTGGTGCTGCTGGTGGCGGGCTTCCTGGTCACCTACTTGGGCTACGGACACATCATGTCTTTGCCGGACAAGACGCCGGAGCAGATTGAGTTGTTTTGGACCTACAACACGCTCAACGTGGCCTGTATGTCCACGGCTGGTTCCTGCTGCTGAAGCACGTCTCCCTGCCGGCGGAGTCGCGTGCGGGGCGTTTCCTGGCCAACCTCACCTACTGCGGCTTTGGCATCTATATGGTGCATTACTTCTTCGTGGGGCTGTGCTATCAGATTATCCGAATCCTCGCGTTGCCCGTGCCTCTGCAGATTCCTGCCTCAGCCTTGCTGATATTCATCCTTTCGTGGAGCTTCACTTATGGGGTCAAGAAGGTGATGGGGCGCAAGGCGGTGTATCTGATGGGGTAAAATAAGTCTTTGGGAAGAGCATTATTTCAAATAAATTCATACCTTTGCAGTATATGTTTTTCTTATCTCAAAGAACGTTTATGGAACAGAAAGAACTTTTTTCGAATGTTGATGATCGCCTGATGCTTCAACGCATCAAACAAAATGTACAGGAAGTAGAAGCCGATGCCGAGGTTTGGCTTTACGGCTCACGTGCCCGTCAGGATGCCCGTCGGGATTCAGATTGGGATGTATTGGTGCTTTCTTCAAAACCCAAACTTACCTTTCAGGAAGAAGAAGTATTTATGGATCATATTTGTGACTTGATGGTGGAGACGGGACAAGTCATCCAACTTTTTGCTTATGGTAAGCAAGATTGGCATACACACCATGTCGTCACCCCCTTTTATCAGAATGTACAAACAGATGCGATACGGTTATGAAAGAAGAAATGGATAATATGACCGCTTACATTCGTTATCGGTTGGAGAAAGCGGAAGAGGTATATCAGGCTGCCTGCATTTTGTGTGAAGCCAATCAGTGGAATTCGGCCGTGAATCGGTTATATTATGCTTGTTTCTATGCCGCTTCAGCTTTATTGCTCTACAAGCATATATCAGCAAAATCCCATGCGGGTGTTATCGGGCAATTCTCGGAGTATATTGTTCGTCCGGGGATTGTTTCGAAAGAGGACTTCCGTGTCTATGCCAAGTTGTTGAATTGGCGGGCTAAAGGAGATTATAGTGACCTCTATGATTTTTGTCAAGAAGATGTTGAGCCAATGGTGCCAAGGGTGAGACATTTCATAGATGTGGTATCGGAATTGATCCTTTTATCATAAGAAAATATGAAGAGGAACTTGCCAAGGATGGACTTCCTATAAAGGGTTCAATCCTTGGCAAGTTTGTATTTGGAAGTTCTCATTTCTTCCTTGCCGCCACCGCCAATATCACTCCCAGCGCCACGCCCAGCAGGGCGGCGAAGAGCACGCGTGTCTCTTCGGGCAGGAGGAAGGTGATGGTGTGTGCCGGATACCAGAAGAAGGGGATTGTCTTTTTGAAGACGAAGTTCCACTGCACGCGCCAGTTCATACCCTGCATGATTTCGCCCATGGGTATCGGGGTGAACAAGCCGCGCAGAGTGCCACCCGTAGCCAGGATGTGCGTGTCCGTAATCTTGTGCAGAGTCATGAAGACGGGGGCGAAGATGGTGTTCATCGTGACGGAGATAGCCAAAGCCAGCAATACCTTTTCCATGGTGAGGGGACCTGCCATCAGTTCTTCCGGATGCGCCACGCCCAGGTAGCCGGCAAAGGCGGGTACGCCGGTGGAGAAGACCACGAAGGCCATGTTGATGCCCATGCCGAAGATGCCCCACACCACGGCACGGGGCAGAATGCCGAAGCCTGGTTTCAGATAGCGGCCTGTGCTGATGCGCAGTCCCAACAGTTCGCCCAGGGTGGAGAGGATGCCGAACTTCAAGAAGCTCATCACCATACCATGCGCGGCGTTGAACGATTGATAACTCCGGTAGAGTGCGTCGCTCAGGAAGAAGGGGAGGAACAAGGCTACCACAATCAGCAGGAAAATAAAGTCTTTTTGTTTCATGGTTGTACGTGTATTAAGTGGTTGATGATAAGTGGTTAATGATAAACGGTCAATGGTTAATGGTTAATGGGTGATCAGCACCTTCATGGCGATGTCCAGATACCGGCGCATGTCTACGGTGAAAGGTCCTTCGTAGACATCGTGGCGTTTGCGGCCGAGGCGGACGACAATGGCATCTTGCGAGGGAAGGACGATAATATATTGTCCCAGCATCCCCCGCAGGCAGGGGATGGCTTCGCCCCGATAAGGATAAATCCAAGTCTGCAGGCCGTAGTAGGAGAGGGAGTCACGTCCCCATTGGTCTTTCAGGTAGGAGGCAGGACGCATCATCTCATCCATATATTCCTTGGACACCAACTGTTTGCCGTTCCAATCCCCGTGGTGTAGCAGCAAGCGTCCGAAGCGGGCGGCATCGCGTGCCGTGGTATGGAAGCAGCAGAAGGCTTTCTCGTCTCCTCCGGGCTTGTCCAGCAGCCAATAGGCATCGCGCTCAGCCTGCATAGGTCGCCATAGTTTCTCCTCAGCATACTTGCTCAGCGTCTGACCTGTAGCGGCTTCGAGCACAAAGGCCAGAAGTTGCGTCTCTCCGCTGCGGTAGGAGAATTGTACGCCGGGTTCATCGGCCACTTCCAGACTTGTGACCAGTTCGTAGAGGTCATTCCCATAGTAGCCGTGTGTGGTGACGGAGAAGAGCGAGGCGTAGGCTTCATCCCAAGCCATGCCTCCGCTCATGGTGAGGAGATGGCGCAGGGTGGCGTCGGCCTGCTTTCCTTTATTATATGTAGGTATATAGTGTGATACGGGATCATCCAGGCTTCGTATCTTTCCTTCGTCCAAGGCGATGCCTGTCAGGATGCCGACGATGGTCTTCGTGGCAGAGTAGAGGTTGGAGGTCAAGGTGTCATTCCATCCGTCGCGATAGCTTTCGAACAGAATGCTGTCCCGTTGGATGACGAGGAAAGAAATGGTGTGTAAAGAATCCAAATAGGCGGCGTCTTCGGGGGTAAGGCGGTATCGGTTATAGCTTTGGGCATGAGGCCAATGCCAGACGTGGGCTGGATTGTGGCGTACTGTGTCACGTTCGAAGGTTCCCAAGTCATCAATGACCGGCATCAGGTGGATAAGTGCCTGGCGGGCGTAGTAGGGCAGGCAGAAGTAGGCAAGAAGCAATGCCAGACAGCTGGCCAATATTATATAGGAGGTCTTTTTAAAGCGGAGTTTCATGGGAAGAATTTTTTAATGAAGAAAGAGAAACAAAGAATGAAGAATCACGCTCCGGTGAAACGCAAATTCTTCATTCTTCATTTTTAGTTCTTCATTATTTAGTAGGCGAAGAGCGGATAGTTCTTCATCGTCTCGTTGACACGGGTGCGTACTTGAGCGATGACTTCCTCGTTCTCCACATTGCTCAGAACGGTCTCAATCATCTCGGCAATCTCCAGCATCAGGTCTTCCTTGGCACCGCGTGTGGTGATGGCGGGAGTACCCAGGCGGATACCCGAAGTCTGGAAGGCAGAGCGGGTGTCGAAAGGCACCATGTTCTTGTTGACGGTGATGTCGGCAGATACCAAGGCTTTTTCGGCTACCTTGCCCGTCAGGTCGGGATACTTCGTGCGGAGGTCAACCAGCATGGAGTGATTGTCCGTGCCACCGCTCACGATGGTGAATCCGCGGTCTATCAAGGCTTGTGCCAAGGCGGCGGCGTTTTTCTTCACCTGCATGGCGTATTCTTTCCATTCGGGTTGGAGGATTTCGTTGAAGGCTACGGCCTTGGCGGCAATGACATGCTCCAGCGGTCCGCCCTGTATGCCGGGGAATACGGCGGAGTCAAGCAGCTGGGACATCATCTTGATTTCGCCCTTCGGCGTCTTCTTGCCCCAGGGATTGGGGAAGTCTTTGCCCATGAGGATGATACCTCCACGGGGACCGCGCAGGGTCTTGTGGGTGGTGGAGGTGACGATGTGGGCATACTTCACGGGGTTGTCCAACAGACCGGCGGCAATGAGTCCGGCGGGGTGGGCCATGTCAATCATCAGCAGGGCGTCTACCTTGTCGGCAATGTCGCGCATGCGCTTGTAGTCCCATTCGCGGGAGTAGGCAGAGCCGCCGCCGATGATGAGCTTGGGCTGTTCGCGCAGGGCGATTTCCTCCATCTGGTCATAGTCTACTCGTCCCGTTTCCTTGTTCAGGTTGTATTCGCAGGGCGTATAGAGGATGCCGGAGGTGTTGACGTGCGAACCGTGGGACAAGTGTCCGCCGTGAGCCAAGTTGAGACCCATGAACTTGTCGCCGGGGTTGAGTACGGCCAGGAATACGGCCGCATTGGCTTGTGCACCCGAGTGGGGCTGTACGTTGGCCCATTCGGCGCCGAATATCTTCTTGATGCGCTCGATGGCCAGCTGTTCGCTCTGGTCCACCACTTCGCATCCGCCGTAGTAGCGCTTGCCGGGGTAGCCTTCGGCGTACTTGTTGGTCAGGCAGGAGCCCATGGCCTGCATCACTTCGTCACTCACAAAGTTCTCGGAGGCAATCAGTTCGATGCCCTTCAACTGGCGTTGGTGTTCTTTTTCGATGATGTCGAAAATCAAGTCGTCTCTTTTCATTGATGTATCTCTATGAGGTTTGATAAATTGTTGTCTGACTTTGATTCCGCAAAGTTAGGGTAAATAAGTAAGCGAGCCAAATTATCCGGAGATTTATCGAGCCCGTCCTAGAAGAAGATGCCCAGGGAGAAACTCAATACATTGTCCCTTCGTCGATAATTTACCTCGTTTCCGGATATTTGTTTGGATAGGTTGAGCAGGCCGAGGTCATAGCGGAAATCAAAGAATATCGGTGAAATCGTTACGGCTACGCCCAACGTAAAACTCAGACTCATGGGTTGTAGTTCTTCGGTCAGGTTCTCTTGGTCGAAGTTTTGAAAGGTGATATCACTCTGTTTCCTCCAGAGCAGGCGTATTTTCGGACCTCCGAATACTGCCATGCTATAAGGACCTTGCTTGACGAAGTTGTATCCATAGAGGACAGGGATGTCAAAACTATGTATTTGGGAGGTAATGGAAGCTCGTTCGTTTATTCCGTTTTCTATGGGAACACCTTCGGGCAAAGGTTTGATAAATGATATGTCGCAGTTGTTGACATTGTAGGATACTTCGGGTTGAACAAAATGTCGTCCGAAATTGATCCGCATGAAGACCGAGGCAAAATATCCTAACTTATAGTTATTCTGTACTTGCTCCACAGGCATTCCTCCGATGCTGAAATCATTGATAAGGGATAGGGCTGCCGTAAATCCGGCTTTGGCACCGAAATTCGCAGAGATAGGTGTTACACCGGAGGACTGTTTGTTTTCTTCGGCACATAGCTTGGAGGAGAATGCCCCCAGCAGGCTGAGACAGAGGAGCAAGATACGAAGTCGCATGGCTCAAGACTTTTTCTTTTTCTCCACCGACCAGCCGAACTTACCGATATGCGTGCCCAGGTCGTAGTAATTTCCGTGTACATAGACCAACGGGTTGCTGTGGCTCAGTTCAAACTTGCCGGTGTCGGGGTTGAGGTACTTGTCGTCGGCGCGCACGTTCACCACATCGGCTATGAACATGTCGTGAGAACCGAGGGAAAGAATTTCCTTCACGCGGCACTCAATGCAGAGGGGAGATTCTTCAATCAGGGGAGCGCTGACCATCGTGCAGGGCCCGGGGGTCAGTCCCATTTCCTGAAACTTGTTGTAATCCCGTCCCGAACGTACACCACACCAGTCTGTGGCGCGGGCCATGTCGTGGGTAGTCAGGTTGATGACAAACTCCATGTTGCGCTGGATAATCTCGTAAGAATGGCGTTCGGGCCGCACGGAGATGTAGCACATGGGTGGATTGGTGCAGAGGGTGCCCGTCCACGCCACGGTCAGGATATTGTATTCTTCGGGCGTACTTCCACAACTCACCAATACGGCGGGTAGGGGATAAATCATCGTGCCGGGTTTCCAGTCTTGCTTCATAGCAGTGTGATATCTTTCCGTTCCTGTTCTTTCTCGCAATAGTGGCATTTGATGATGCACTTCTCTTTGTCGATCACATGAAAGCGGGTAGCCATAGGCTCGTTGTTGGTGATGCACTTGGGGTTGGCGCATTTCACGATGCCACGCAATTCGTCGGGCAAGGTCAGCTCACGTTTTTCCACCACCTCATAGTTGCGGATGATGTTCAGCTTCACGTTGGGGGCCACCACGGCAATGCGGTTTATTTCATCGTCCGTAAAGAACTTGTCGGCAATCTTGATGATGCCTTTCTTGCCCAGTTTCTTGCTCTCCAGGTTGAATCCGATGGTGATGTTATTGCTCATTTGCTTCAGTCCGAGGAGAGAAACCACGGAGAAGAGTTTTTCGGAGGGTATGTGGTCAATGACGGTGCCGTTCTCCAGTGCGGCCACCTGCAGCTCTTTCTTGTCGTTAGCCATAGGTCTGTTTATTTATATTGTTCCGAATCTTTTCTTATATCGTCCAATGTGATGCCCAATACGTCGCACAAGATAGCCTGGCGGGCATAGAGTCCGTTTTGTGCTTGTTGGAAATAATAAGCCTTGGGGTTCTCGTCTACGTCGTAGGCGATTTCGTTCACACGGGGCAGGGGATGCAGGATGCGCAGGTTGGAACGGGTATGTTCCAGCATCTGGTTGCGCAGGATATAGACGTTTTTCACCCGTTCATACTCCATCAGGTCGGTGAAGCGTTCGCGTTGCACGCGGGTCATGTAGAGAATGTCCGCCTCGGCAATGGTCTCTTCGGTAAATTCGGTATGCTCTTCGAAGCGGATACCGTGCTCGTGGCAATAAATTTTATATTCCTCCGGCATCTGCAACTCTTTGGGGGCAATGAAATGGAAAGTCGGATTGAAATGACGCATGGCCATCAAGAGGGAATGGACGGTACGTCCGTATTTCAGGTCACCCACCAAGTAGATGTTCAGGTTCTCCAGCGTACCCTGTGTCTTGTAGATGGAATAGAGATCCAGCATCGTCTGCGAGGGATGCTGGTTGGCCCCGTCTCCGGCGTTTACAATAGGTACGTCGGTCACCTCGCTGGCATAGCGTGCCGCTCCCTCCAAGTAGTGGCGCATGACGATGATGTCGGCATAGTTGCTCACCATTTTGATGGTGTCTTTCAGCGTTTCTCCTTTGGAGGAACTGGTAGCTTTCGGATCCGTGAAGCCGATGACACGTGCCCCCAATCGGTTAGCCGCCGTCTCGAAACTCAGGCGTGTGCGGGTGGACGGTTCGAAAAAAAGCGTGGCTACTACCCGGCCGTCCAGCAGATGGCGGTTGGGGTGTGCTTCAAACTCCTTTGCCATATCAATCATATAGAGGATTTTCTCCCGGCTATGTTCGGCAATGGTGACTAAACTTCTGTTTTCCATATTGTTGATGTGATTATCTTTTTCGAGAGTGTAAAGGTAGGGATTTTCTTCCGTTTCCGGAAATCTTTGGAGGGAAATTTTCAGTGGAAGAGAGGCGGCTACCATAAAGATGAGATGCGTGGCTTACAAGGGCGGGGCATTGTATTGTCTGACATGGAATATCAGACGATAGAGAAGGCAATGTGGGTGTTGAGGCAGATATACGATGGGGGGCCGACAAAGTACTTGCTTTGTCTTTGAAGTATATCTTCATAGCCCATTAAGGTATAATTGAAATCACCTCTACAGTATATCTGCCTTTTAAGGGAATGATGTATAAGGCACTGCACAAGCCTTCAACTGATCACTACCCGTCATTTCAACTGATCACTGGGGGTAGCCGTCAGTTGAACACTCGGACAGCCGTCAGTTGATCACTTCAGAAGGGATCAATCATCGGAATTCATACATGCGAATATCACTGATTTTCATGCTATAAGCGTACGACAAGTTATAAAAAAAATTGTAGATATCGTAAAGATAAGCAATCTGCCGGCAATCCAAAGAGGCACTTTGGCGGCCTAAACAGGGACTTGAGCCGGCTAAACAGGGACTTGAGCGCGCTCAAGAGGGACTTTAGCGTATGTAATATCCCTATTGGTCAGAAGCAAAAAAAAGAGGATGCAATCTTGCACCCTCTTTGATGGTAGTTATAAGTGAAGTCCGGATCAGATGCCCAGCGACTTGCGTACAGCCTCTACCTTCTGTTCGGCCTCGGCGCATGCCTTCTCGTAGCAGCCGGCACACTTCATCTGGCCTTTCACCTCGATATAGAACTTGATCTTAGGCTCTGTGCCCGACGGGCGTACGGAAATCTTCGTACCGTCTTCCGTGAAGTATTGCAGCACGTTGGAGGTTTCGGGCATTACCAGGTCGGTCACGTTGCCCTTGTTGTCCGTAGCCTTCAGTACCTTGTAGTCCTTGGTCAATACCACGGGCGAACCGCCGATTTCCTTCGGAGGATTGGCGCGGAAGTCGCTCATCATCTTCTGGATTTCCTCGGCGCCGGTCTTTCCGGGTTTCACTACGTTGACGGTCGTCTCTTTCGAGAAGCCATATTCGATGTAGACTTCCATCAGGATGTCATACAGCGTCTTGCCCTGATCCTTGGCCCAAGCACAGATCTCTGCCAGCAGCGAGCAAGCGGATACGGCGTCTTTGTCGCGTACGAAGTCCTCGGCCAGGAAACCATAGCTCTCTTCGCCACCGCCGATGTATTGTTGTTTGCCCTCGCTCAGGCGGATTTCGCGGGCAATCCATTTGAAGCCGGTGTAGCAGTCGCGCATCTCAATCTTGTTCTTATCGGCCACGGCCTTGATAAGCTCTGTCGTCACGATGGTCTTCACGATGAAGTCATTGGGTTTCATCTTGCCCATGGCGAGGCGGTTGCGGATGATGTAGTACAAGAAGATCAGGCACGTCTGGTTACCGTTGATGAGCACCCATTCGCCCTTGTCGTTCTTGCAGGCCATGCCCACGCGGTCGGCGTCGGGGTCACTGGCCATCACGATGTCTGCATCCAGCTGCTTGGCGAGCTTGATAGCCAAGGTCAAGGCTTCGGCGTTTTCGGGATTCGGCGAAACCACGGTGGGGAAGTTTCCATCCTTCACCATCTGCTCTTCCACGCAGTGCACGTTCTCGAAGCCCCACTCCTTCAGCGAACGGGGGATAAGTGTGCGGCCTGCTCCGTGCAGCGGGGTATAGACGATGCACAGATCTTTCTGACGCTTGATGACGGCCGGGTCGATGGAGATGCCGTGTACCTTTTCCAAGTAAACCTTGTCTACATCTTCGCCGATAATCTGAATCAAGTCTTTGTTGCCGTTGAACTTGATATCACCAATCTTCACCTTGTTCACTTCCTCGATGATGCCGGTGTCATGCGGAGCCAGCACCTGTGCGCCGTCATCCCAATAAGCCTTGTAGCCGTTGTACTCGCGGGGATTGTGGCTGGCGGTGATGTTGATACCGCTCTGGCAACCCAGATGACGGATGGCAAAGGATACTTCAGGCGTCGGGCGCAAGTCATCGAAGAGGTACACCTTGATGCCGTTGGCCGAGAAGATGGCTGCCGAGATTTCAGCGAACTTGCGGCTGTTGTTGCGGCAATCGTGGCCTACAACTACGGAAATCTGATCCAAATCCTTGAAGTTCTTGTTCAGATAGTTTGCCAATCCTTGCGTAGCGGCACCCACGGTATAGATGTTCATGCGGTTGCTGCCGGCACCCATGATACCACGCAAGCCGCCTGTACCAAATTCCAAATCCTTGTAGAAGCTGTCGATTAACTCGGTCTTGTCCTCGTTTTCCAGCATACGTTTCACTTCGGCCTGGGTCTCTGCGTCATAGGCAGGGGTCAACCACTGTTCGGCCTTTTCAGTCACTTGTTTGATGAGTTCTTGATTCTCCATGATATAATAAAAATTAGATAGTTAATTCTTATTTTATTCTCCACAAAGATAGTGAGATAATACGAACTGACAAATTATTCCGGCATTTTATATCGGTTTCCTGTCTGTTTAACATATTCTTTCAGGAAATCCTTGGGATATCCGGGGCGGATGACACCCGCAGGCTGACCGATGGAGTTGCGCTGGAAGCTGCCGTCCGGGTTGGTGCGGCGGATGACGCCATCGCTATACTTCACCACCAGATATTCACCCAAGCGCTTCCAGGTGGCGAAGGTGCTTTGGGCGGTCAGGTTCGTGTAGTTGGTCAGGAGCGCTTTGGCCTGGTCGGGGTTGGTCTCCCAGAGTTTCAGGGCGGCAGATTCTATGCCGGGTTGGGCAGCATTGAGCGTATTCTCCAGTTCTTGCTGCGTGGCGCGGACGTCACCTATCAAGAGGTCATAGCGGGGATAGACCATGTTGGCCACCCAGTTGAATATCCAGAAAGAGGAATTCCAAGAGAAAGTGATATAGTCTGCACCATCCACGCGGGTGTAGCAGACGGGTACCTTGTCCGTGCAGCAATATACCGGTGTGAAGACCGTCATATTGGCATCGTCCGTGCCGAACCACAGGACACCGCCGATGGCATCGGGGAGGTCGGCGCGCATTTGGGCTACAAACACGAAGCCGCTTTGCTGGGTGGAGATGGGGCGTTCGTTGAAGTATTTCTGTCCGTCCACTTCGAAGTCCAGGGGAGAAAGACGGTAGGGAGCGTGGTGGGGACCTGCGCCGAAGTCTTGGCTGATGTCCAGCGGAGTGCCCTCATAGTGGTCGCGCATGGCGTTCTTCACATCCTGTACGGAGAGCTTGCGGTTGGGCTTCACAAAGAGGGGCATGGGCGTAGGATCCTTGCCTTCAATGTAAGAAAGGTATTTCTGTCCGTCGTCGGTGAACATGTTATAATAGCTCCATACACGGGCTTCGCAATAGCGCAATTCGCCGAAGCCGGTCGGGGCATAGGCCTTGGAGAAACTGAAGTCCTTGTTGACACCGTTGAAATAGCCTTTCTCGCGGGCAAAGGAGATGACGTCGGATGAATACATGCAATTCTCCTTGTCATCCAAGTCGAACTGATGGATACGGCTATGATTGGCATGAGCCGAGATGCAGTCATCGGGCACCCGGACAGCCACCCACACGGCACCACGCACGCCGGGACCTTTGCCAATCATTTCCATAATCCAGATCTCGTTGGGGTCGGCGATGGTGAAGGACTCGCCGCTGCTGTAGTAGCCATACTCTTGCACCAGCTCAGTCATCACCTTGATAGCTTCGCGGGCATTGCGGGAGCGTTGCAGCCCCAGGTAAATCAGGCTTCCGTAGTCGATGATGCCCGTGGTGTCCACCAGCTCCGGGCGTCCGCCGAAGGTGGTCTCGCCGATGGTCAGCTGAAATTCGTTCATGTTGCCAATCACGTTGTATGTCTGGCGTGCTTGTTCGATTTGACCCAGGTACTTGCCGGTGTCCCATTCATGGATATCTATCATCGTACCTTTGGGGTAGACTCCCGCAGGGTAGTGATACAACTCGCCGAACAATCCGTAGGAGTCGGCTGAATAGGATACGATGGTAGAGCCATCCGTCGAGGCATTCTTGCCCACAATCAGGTTGGTGCAGGCGGGCAGATAGTTGGCCACAGCCGTTGCCAAGAGCAGGGTGAGTGTCAGTTTTCTAATGTTCATATTGTTTTTAGTATTTAATGGATTATCTGTCACCAAGTGAAGTCGTATCGCTCCGTTGTCCGGTTGCCGCAGCGGTCGGTCACGGTCATTTCCAGCCGGTGCGTCTTGCCTTTCTCTATCCGGGCATGCTTCAGCTCGCACACCAGGTTTCCGTTGATGGAGTTGGGCTTGCCGAAGAGGGCATAATGTCCGTCTATCACGCCCCGGTAAGTGGCGATGCCGGACTCCCGGTCGCGTGGCTTCAATACGATGCGCCCTGTCCGTTCCCAGTTCTTGGGATTGACAGGCGTCAGCGTGGGAGGAAGGGTATCCATGTCTACCGTATAAGTACCCAACTCCCGGATGCGCACCTTCATTTGTCCGTCTTCATAGCGTCCGCCCACATAATATTTCTTGCCACGACGATTCACGCCTGCCACGTAATACTTGGTCGAGTCTTCTACAGGCATCCGGCGCAGGGCAATGCTCAGGTCGCAATAACTGTGCAGGGGGATGTTCGTATCGTGCAGGCGGTAGGTCCGGGCGATGTCTCCACTATCTGCCCGGACGGCATAATTCAGGTAGGCGTCTTCGTAAAGCATTCCCTTGGGAATTACCAGACATAGGCCGGGCTCTTGCAAGACATTGACACGATCCCAATGCAGGATGTACTTCTCGCGGTGCCGCACGGGTTTCACCTCCATCCGCTTGCCCTGCACCGTGAAGCTCACCCTGGACGTGTTGCCCAAGGCATCGCTCAACGTATAGGTGAAGCGGTAAGGGCGTTCCTCGTTTATCTCTATCAACCCGCGGTTGCCGTTCGAGGCGTGAAGCATACGCAGGCGGTTGCCCGGGTCGATGAAAGATTTCATGTATTGTCCGTAGGTCCATGAGTTGATGTAGCGGTTCTCGTCCGCGCTGAAGCGGTCTACCACGTTGCGAAACACCTCTTGGCTGTCTACTTCCAGTACCACCGTATGCACGCCATAGCGGTTTTTGGCACCCTCCATATAGTCATAAGCACGGATGCCGATGCCTATCAGTCCCCAAGCCGTGACAGGCTTTTGGGGCTTCAACGGGAAGGCTTGGGGTTTCTGACTGCCGTTCACTACGCCCTCTCCCCGTTGGGGAAAGAGCATGATGCCTTGGGCGCGGGGTGCTGTATGGTCGCGCACATCCTTCAGGAAGAAGGGTAGGGGATCTACACTCTCGCCCGTTTCATCCTCTATTAAGTCCAGGTGCAGATGCGGCCCGAAGGAATAGCCGGTATTGCCGCTTAGGGCAATGACCTGTCCGGCATGTACGGGATATTCGTCGGGAGTGGGGGTAATGTCCACCTCCCAACTCTCCTGCTCGTATTGCAGGTCCTCCACGCGCCGCGCCATCTCGCCCACGAAGGCACTGAGGTGGCGGTTGATGGTGGTATAGCCGTTGTCGTAGGCCACGTGGAGCACATAACCCGATCCGTGCGTCACCCGGATGCGGGACACATAACCATTGGCCAAGGCCCGCACCGGCTTGCCGCTGACACCTCCTGTCTTGAAGTCCAATCCGCCGTGGAAGTGGTTGGCGCGTATCTCCCCAAAATTGCCGCTGAAGGTGATGGGGAAATCGAACGGTGGGGTAAAGGACTTCTCCTGCGCCTGCACGGAGGCGATGGAAACGAATGATATACCTATTATATATAATGACTTTAGCAACTGCTTCATGGGTTGGTTTTCTTTTCGAGGGACAAAGGTAAAGATAATCTTCTGCTTTCGCAAATGTGGTACTCGTTCATCTTCGAAACAGTTTATAGACAAATCGGGCGACCTTCACAGGCCGCCCGATTACTCTCTCTACTTGGGATACGATGTCAAGCTGTTTCCGTTCGCCCGCCGGCGTGGCGGAAAGTAGCTAGGCGTATCTGTACAAACAAAACAAACAAATAAATCAATTAACCTTCATTTTTCAAGTCATGGATAGTTACGAATCTGCTTTATATGGCTTATTGTTGTGCTTTATCGGACCAATCCTTTGAACCTTTTGAGAAAAAGGGTTTGTCTTTTTTTAGGGGCAAACCGCCCTCGGTGCTGTATTCTTTAGGATAAGTTTCTATTACCTGCAAATATTTCTCGTTGTCGGGATTTGTTTCTACTTTGTTGAATACTACCCGGAGGTTTTCATAGCCGTAGTCCATCATGGACTCATACTTGAAGGTATGGTACATGATTAACGAGGCCGGCTCATTGACGGCAATCTGGTCGCCCGGCCAGGCATTGAGGAACGTGCGGTCGTTACTGCCCGGTTCCTGGTAGTAGAGGAAGACGTGGGTATAGCCCTTCACGTGGAACTTAATGGTGTTGATCTCTTCTATCTTGCGGCTGTCGTAGACGCAGCGCACGGACATGCCGGTGTAGTTCTGGGTGCCGGATTCCTGGATGCGGTAGCGGTAGGGGCTGGAGTTGCTGCCGGCAAACTGCATATCCTGTAGCCACCAGCCGCGCTCCGTGCCGCTGGCGTCCAAGGCCTGGCTTTGTGTCCAATAGTAGCCCGTGCTGCCCGACCCAGCCTCTTGGTTGTTGTACCACATGCCGCTCTTGGGGAAATAGACCCGGCCTTGCTCAGGTTTGCCCGTATCGTAGTAGTTGGTCCAATAGCTGCCCAGGTTGTCGTGGTGGAAACGGCTGTCCTGCGTCAGGATTTGGAACTCCGTCATGGTGGGCACGCGGAATCCCTTGGGGGCAATGTCCTCCAGTTCATCCTTGCTGAGCATGACGGGGCTGCCGTTCTCGTTCTTCGCAATGCGGTACAGGCCGCCTGCGGCATAGGCATCGCCCTTGTCGACATCCTGCGTGTAATACGAGGCGGAGGTAGCACCCAGGTTGCGGTCCAGCCAATAGTTGCTGCCCATCAGGATGACTTCGTAGTAGTACCAGCCGGTCTGGATGTCGCGGCCGCTTACCTCATATTCATTGTCATTCTTATAGTAATCGAACACGCCGGTGTGGTAGAGGTCGTAGGCAAAGACCAGTTTCTCCCCATTATTGGATTTGTTGGTCAAGATGATGCGGAAGGCTTTCTCGCCGTAGCGGTAGGCATCGTCGGTGATGTTGCCATCGTTTTGCAAGTCCAGCAGGTTGTTGGTGAAGATGAACGTTTGGCCGGTCATCTCCTGTTCGGTGGTGTGGTATATAAAATCTTTGATAGACTTCCCTTCACCTGCCTGAGAGTTCTCGTTTTCCCAGAACAAAAGGAACGGCTTTCCTTCGCTGTTTGTCTGATAATCTTCTGCCAGTTCGATGTGCCATGTGTAGTTGGCATATTCTCCGCCATTGGGTACGGTGAAGGTATAGATGAACTGCTGGTAGTCCGACATGGGGGCGTGGAAACCCTCGGTGCGCACCTTGCCATGCATGTCATCGGGATTAATGCCGTAGAGGGGGTTGTTACTATCCTCGTTGTGGATGAATTTCCAATAGTCTGTGGATACCTTCAAATCAGACGTAATTATGATAGACCAGTCATTCGGATCCCTTGTGTACTCCTTCACGGTCAGGCTGACCGAACCGAATTGGTGTGCCGAGAAATCCGGCTCCTGTATCACCGTGACGTAGCACAGCACGCCCCGGCAGGAGATGCCCAAGCGGGCTTCGCGGCGTTCGCCGGCGGGATTGGCCTGCGTGGTCTGGAGGGTGACGGTATAGTTCCATACCTTCGAGGGGGAGGTAGTGGTTTGGTCTTGGGCGGCTGTAGGCTGTGCCAGCCAAGAAGGCGCGGCTCCCTGGTCCCACGTGAATTCCAAAGACGGTGCTTCGGCGGTCTCGGCGGATAGGTTGACCGTCACGTTGAATGTGATGGAAGCATTTTCGTCTGTCCCTGTAATAGATAATGTGTCGCTCTCCACGCCGATTTCCGTCACGCCGTCGCTGGCTAGGTGGTGGCTGTCGGGATTGATGTCCTTGATGTCCACGGCAATGTTCTCCGCCCCGGCAATGGCACCCTTGCAGCCTTTGTCGCTATAGACATAGCCGATACGGTCCACCTTGGTAATGGTTACCTGGTAGTGGTGGTTGGGGCGCACGTCCAGCGGGCCTTCTTTGGCTTTGAAGTCGGCGTGATAATAATAGGTGTCGCCCTTATAGTTGCCTTTGATGAGGAGGAAGAGTTTCGTATTCTTTTTATCGGTAGATACCCCTTCGTTTGCGGTGGGGGCGGGATATTGCGCCTGTTTCGTGGTGTACATCTTTTTATCGAATGTCAGCCAATTGTCATACTCCCAGTTGTTCTCATTCGGGCTGTTCGTGGCTTCGGGCAGGGTGGCGGTGGATGTCGTTTCGCCGTAGAGCGGGTAGGCCACGACACTGCCGTTTTTCTGCGTGTTGCAGAGATAAAAACCTTCCAGTGTGAAATCCTCTTTCAGACTTTCGGCCACGTCCACCGTTACCTTGGCATGGGTGCGATAGAGGGGGAAATCCTGTGTGAGCAGGTAGGCGTGGGGAATGGGCAACTCCTTGCAGCCGCTCATGATGAAATAGGGCAGAGTTTCGTAAGTTTGCAAGTCGCGCAAATCTTTCACGGTGGTATTGCCTATCTCCAGGTTAAAGTTTTCGTTTTGACGTTCAAATAGCAGGTATCCTGCATTGGCCAAGATATAGATAGCTTTTGTTTCTGTAGATGCCTGCACGGTGGCGGTGAATTTCTTGTGAGTGTCGTCTACGCCGTTGGTCATGGTGCCAGTCTCGGAGAACTCACCGTCGTATTCATAGGAAGTGTAGACCTGCTTCAGCACGCCTTCGTCCGAATTGTCGCTGAACACCAGCAGAGTGAGGTTGTCTATATCGTTTTCGTTCGTGACGCGAGTCACGGCCACTTCCTCGGCCTCGGGCACACTGATGTTAAAGCTCAGCGTGACGAGGTCGCCGTCCCGGTACTGGGAAGTCGGGCTGATGATGTCCTCGTCGGTGCAGGAGGCGAGGACGAAGCTGAAGGCCGCGAGGGCGAGGTATTTAGTTAATCGTATATTCATAGTCGTAGTCTTTTCCTGTTACTGGTTGCCAGTTACTGATGAATTTGTCACTATCGCTGCTATTCACAAATTTATAACCAAATCGCTCGGTGACTAGATTTCCCCGGAGAGTGAATTGGAAATATCGTTATCCCTTTTCATCCGTCTGAATGACACCCGTAGAATTGTCGTCCCAACTCGTGATGATAATATCAGTTCTATTTTCTATCCATACATGGATGCGGCTAAATGAATTATGTCCGGTGATATTAATACGATAAGTCGTTGTTACAATCTCCGGCTTATCATCCACAAACTCGTTCTCGTCTCCTTTGTCCGGGTCATAGAGGAACCAGCCGTCCTTGTCGGCAAAGTCGTAGAGGGGGACGCCGGGCACCATGTGGGCAGGGTAACGATGTTGCCTTACATGATCTTCAGCACCTGACGGTCCGTCATGTCCGTCCGCAAACATGATGCGTGCCGTGCCCGGCTTGGCCAAGACGGGCAGGTCGAAATAGTACCAGCCGGGATTGTCTTCGTCCTTAAGCATGGCTACGCCCGGCCACTTGAAATTATAACCATCGGTGGTGCTTGCCAATGCAGGATCGTTGTACCCTTTGGGGGTGTTCATTTGGCATTCTTCACATTCCTGCCTGAACTTGCTGTCCACATAGTCTATGTTCCAGTTGTAGGCACTGGTTGCGCCGATGTTATCCTTGCCGTCAAGCTGCAAGTACTTCAAGGAGAAGTGGTAATCCCCGTCCCAATAATACTCCGTTCCGGTCGATAAATGAATCTCGTGATAGGACGTGGGAACCTCCACCGTACCTCCAAATGTATTCCATCCATTGAAAGTGCGTTTGCCTGTAAAACTGTACATCAGGGCGTCTTCTCCTTCGTAGGAGATGTTTCCATTTTTTCCCTGATAAAAGTCTTTTACCGTCCCATTGTATACCAAGTTTCCACCGCCCGAAATCTTCACCGGCGTTCCGTTCGGCGCATACAGCGGCTCATATACATAGATATGCGGATTCGTCCAGTTGTCATTGATGGGCCGGAAATGCAGCCGATAGGTCTGCGCATTGGGAATGATGGTGACGCGGGTTTGGGCAGTTTGGGCTTCGATGTTTTGGTTGCGGCTGTCTGTCGCAGTATAGTCCAGCACCACGGTCTGCGTGATGGAGTAGTAGGACGGCTCGTAGGGACGGTCGAGTGTGACGGTCACGGTGCCTTTGCCATCCTTCAGACCGCTGTCGGTGAGGGTGATGTGTTGGTTTCCCGTCCAGCTGATGCCGGTGGTGTTCACATCGCTTTCCTCGCACTTCACCTCCACATCGGTCATGTTCGTCTCGTAGGTGAAGACTGCATCGTATGTCGGTTCGTTGCCAATCTCGCTGACGTAGATGGTGTACTGCGGGGGATTGACGTGGAAGTACGGCTTTGTGCTGACACTATTGATGTCAATACGCTTGCTCAGCAGGTACTCGTCCGTCTCCGGGTCGGGGATGCGGATGAGGATATGGTTGTATTGTTCTTCCCATTTAGTCGATGGCGGAATGGTGGGATTGATTTGTACAGTGAAAGCCGTGTAATCATCGTTGAAGGTGACGATATAAATATCGCGTTTACTGAGCGTAATATTCTCATCTTTTATTTCTATGGTTGGACTGTATGCTTCCAGCACCGGCGCATCCGTCCGGCAAGGGATGGTGACAGCAGTTCCGGCCACAAGTTTTTCTATCACCGTCTCCTGCACCCACAGGTGATACGGCGACTCCAGTTCGGTTTCTACCTTGACGGGTGTCCAGTCCTGCACGGCGACGGTGGTTTCTATCTTGTCGCCCAGGCTCGTGATGCGTCCCGTGATGTCGTAGTAGCGGGCGCGGGGGAGTTGGCGTATTGCTTCTTTATCCTCCGTGTTGAGGTCTTCGCCCAGTTCGATGGTGTATTGCACATCGGCCTTCTTCGTGTCTTGGGCATCGTAGAGGACGGCATCGATGACGATTTGCGATTGTTCATCGTTGCTGCTGACGTAGTGCTCCGGCAGGTAAAAGATGCCCCGGTAGGCCCAATTATGGTCGTTCTGTGGTTTCGATAGAGTAGAGAAGGCGGCCTCCGGGGCATTGGTATCATTGTAGCCTTCGACGTATTGTCCGCTTAAGGCATTGTCTTTCAGTTTCATTTCGGCGATAGGCAGGGAGTCGGGTACAAGCTTGGCCTGCGTGGCGATGTTTCTCCCGTTGACGGAGTTTATAAGGAGATAGTTGTTGCCGAAAGCGGCCTGCGAAAAATCACTGTTGTCGAACAGCAGGGTGTAGCGCACCTTGACGCAGCAGAACTCCAGGTCGGCGTTGATTGTGCCGCCATTTTCATTTACGGTGAAGTCCTCTGCGTGTTTATAGAACATAGGAAGACCCTTCGCCGGGTCGGGGAGGACGAGGTCTTCGCCTTCCGTATAGTTTAATATGATCTTATTAAGTTCTTCTTTAGTGGTGTTGTAGGAAAGCTCGTCTACATTGGCCACCACATAGACTTGATAGGTGCCGAAGGGCATCTCGATGCTGAAAGTCTGGTACTCGTGCTCCAGTTTGTCGGTGTCGAGCCGCCGGATGACGGGTTCGCCCTGACCGTCCTCCGTGGGATAGGCCAGGAACCAGAGGTCGCGGACGGCGCGCTCTTGCTCGGTGGCATCGGCTTCTTCGGGGTTGCCGTTGTTGATGGGAAGGCTGCGGGTGCCGGGCACGCTGAGGCGGACGATGCCTTGGCCGGGCGCGGCATCGGGGCCGTCCTGGGTGGCCAGGTCGTCGGTGCACGAGGCGGCGAGCATCGGCAGCAGCAGGGCTATGAGGAAGTGGGGCAAGTGTTTCAGCATATCGGTAGGGTGGTTAGAGTTCGGTTTCGTTGAAGACCATGATCCATTGGTTGATCTGTATGGAGAGCAGGTGTTCGCTGCCGGCATCGCCGCCGATGACGAAGATGACGTTCCACGTGTTCTCGCGGTCCAGGTATTCCTGCAGGGGCATGTCGGCGTGGCGGTCAAGGCGCATCAGTTCGAGGTAGTGGATGAGGTCGAGGTCGAAGAGGTCGCGTCCTTCGGCCGTGTGGCTCACCCGGAAGCGGGCCGGGGCCGTGGCGTCGAGGCGCAGGGTGTTCAGTTCGCCTACCAGGGCGTGGAGGGATCCGGTCGTGGTCCTGCCATTGGCCACGTTGGCTTCTTCCAGGCTGTAGGGCGTGTAGATGGTGGGGGCGTTGGACGGGAGTATGCTGTTGTCGTAGTCCAGTCGGGCGTTGTCGGCTGTGATGCTGAAGGCGTAGTCGGCGGTAGCGAGCCGTTGGCCGTCGGCCCGTTGCAGCATGACGCGGAATCGCTTGACGTCCTGCACGAGGTGGATGGTGGCTTGTGCGGGCTCTTGGCCCGTGATGGTAAAGTCGCGCAGCAGCCCGTGCCACAGGTCGGGCAGGGTGAGGTCGCAGTATTCGGCGGCATCGGGGTGGATGCCGAGGCCAAGGTCTGCCAGGGCGGCGCGTGTGGTGGTGATGGGTTCGAAGGCATAGGCCTTGGTGGCAGCCTCGGCATTGTCGGTGGCCCAGGCCAGGAAGGTATAGGTGCCGGCCGGCAGGTCTTGCAGATTCATGCGGTAGGTCTCGCCGAATCCTCCGTCGGGAGCCGTGGCGCGGCGGGTGTCGAGCAGTGTGCCGTCTTGTCCGAAGATGTAGAGTTGCAGGTCGCGGACACGATGCGGGAAGGCGTCGGCAAACTCCATGTTGTAGTCGTAGACAAAGCGGAGCTCCACGGGGCAGGGCACCTCGTCCTCGTAGATGCACGAAGCCAGCGTGGCGGCCGATGTCAGGAGGCACAGCATCAGGCGGGCGGTCTTGCGGATGTAACGGTTCATTGCTTTCATGTGCGGGTGGATATCTTTTTTGTTAAAGTTGAATGATATTGTATTGAAAAATACCCTGCCGGGCGGCACATACCGGGCGTTTGCCGCCCGGCAGGGTTACCTATTGAGAACATTTGAGAGATTTACTGGTACTTTCAATGCTACGTACTGTCGGTATCACACTACTTGTGTGAAGGCATCACACCAGCACTGTGAAGGCATCACATCAATACTGTGAAGGCATCACATCCGTACTGTGAAGGTGTCATATCCGTACTGTGACGGCCTGCGTATGCCCGATAGCCGTCTTACAGCTGTTCAGAAGAGCATTGTTAGGTATGAAGTTTTAGGTAATTAAAGTTTTACGTCTTGCTTGACCAGTACCCACTTCTTGATCTTGGCTTCAACCTGGATGCGTACTTCTTCAGGATCGTCCGGGTCGGTGGGATCTTCGTAGGTCGGCTTGTTGTAACCCAGCTTGCTGATTTTCGTGACAGTCAGGTCATACCAGTGGTTGCGGACTACGCCGTAGCGGCCTAGCTCCATGGCAGTCGTGCTATTGGGGTTGTGCTTGATCCAAACGGGGTAGTAGCAGGCACCGCCGGTGTATTTGTGGATGCCGTAAGTGTCTTCTTGAGTTTCAACACTTGTTTGAGTGGAATATGTTCCGAAGTCGGTGTTGATGGTCGATGCCATATTTGTTTCGTTTCCGCTGAACTCGGCGATGGCCTTGTAGAGGCAGGCGGCGTTGTAGCTGACAAAGATGAGGTCGTTGTAGGTGTAGAAATCTGTAGAAGAATCGTCTTGCTCTTTCTTGAAGATGTCCTCTGTGATAGCTTGATTTTTATTGTCCGTCAATGCTAGTACAGCCGCAAAGCGTTCATTGAAAGTACCGGTGCCATCTTTGGCCAGTTCGGTATATGCGTCTGCTGCAGGTGTCCATGTCGCTTTGTAGACTACGCCCGTGGTCTGGCCGTTCTGTTGGGCTTTGGCGGTCATGGTGTTTTCGGGGCAATAGAACTTGGAAGCAAATCCATCGGTGATGGTGGCGGTAGGTGTGGAGAAGTTATCATTCAACCAACTGTTATCGTCTGTACCGTCTAATATCGTGTTGTAGTTCGGATCTTCCGGATAGTACCATGTTTTGCCGGAGATAGGGCTGGTTTGGAAGGTATTGTCATCCTTTACAAGATACATTTTCTTGTTCAGGTTGATAAGACCTGCACCGTTCAAGGTAACATCGGCAATTTTTTGGGCGTCTGCAGCTTCGCTTTCTTTTACATCGAAATCTGTCGTTTCCTGCGCGAAGGTCACTTTGGCTACTACACGTTCGATTTCAATGCTAAGCAATTGGACTGTTTCAGGGGAGTTGGTTTCACTTCCCCCGGCATCGTTTAGTTCAGTGTCATCGGCAGAGGAGGTGGCAATGGTAGTTTTGGTGGGAGCCGTTGCGTTTGCCATCAAGAACTTGCCGCTTGTGGAAAGCGTAGCTGCGGTTTCGATATTGAATACCTGTTTCATATCCGTCTGGTTGGCGATAATAGGGCTGAGGGCGGATTGGCTGTTCTTGTAATTAGCCAATACATATACAAAATATTTACCCGGTGTGACGGAGAAAGGTTCGGTAACACGAATAATCTTGTCATCGCCATCGCCATTGGTTGCTGTTTTCATGTCCGGATAGATGACTTGTTGGGCGATTCCGGCTTCATTGGCGAATATTACGAGCAAATCTTCTATGGTGTATTCGTTCTCTTCACCATATGCTTCGTCTCCTGTGTTCCCGGCAACTCTTGTTGTAGCGCTATTGGTAGACACACTCAGCGCAATCTGCGTCAATGTTCCTTCGCCATTCTGGTTGTCCTGTCCATTCTCCAATCCTTCCAGTTCCTCGTTGCTGCACGATGCCATCATGCCGAGACCCAGGAGGGCGGATACGAATAATGTTCTTGTTCTCATACTGTTGTTTTTGGTTTTAAGTGTTATTTATAATGTTGTTGATGTTTCCTGTAGGGGCGGGGCTTGCCCCCGCCCTATGCGTGAGCGACCGCAAGGGTCGCCCCTACTTGATGTAAAAGGCTTTTATATCGTGCCTCCCCGCTACATGCCGCGCTTCTCTATCTCCCGGAGGTTCTCCTTGGCCTGCGTGTCTCCTGCGTCGATGGCTTTGCGCAGCCAGAGCAAGGCTTCCTGTTGTTGGCCCTTGCGCCAGAGCAGGACGGCGCGGTTGTTCCAGGTGAAAGGCTCGTTATTGGTGCGGTCTAGGTAGTGTCCTGCCCGTTCCAGGTCGCCACGCAGCAGGCAGGTGCGGGCGGCGTTGTTGTTGGCCTCGGCGTTCTGCGGGTAGGTGTCTGCGGCGCGGAGCACCAGGTCGCCATAGGCTTGCTTGTCATCCCGGCAATAGGTGTTTGCCACGGTGTAGAACTCGTAGGCATTCAGTTCCTGCGGCTGCTCTTCGGCCAGGCGGCGTGCCTCTTCGGGTGTCCGTTCACGGCTGATGTAGCTGATGCGGAAAGTGTTCTTGCGCAGGGTGGGGTAGACCGAACGGAGCAACAGAAGGTAAGTGTCCGGTGCTTCCTGCTTGAGCCGTGCCTCGCGGCGGTCCGGTTCCTCGTCAGAGCGGATAATGGCCAGCAGGGCGTCCCGGTTGGGAATCTCCATCTGCTCCACTGCCTTGGCCAGGTCTTCCCAGTTTTCATCGCCGCGGGTCACTTCGAGGAGCGTGTCCGGCAGTTGGTAGTTGCTGAGGACATATTGTTTCAGTGCCTCTGCGCGTCCTTCGGCCAGGTGGCGGTTGTGGTTCAGCCGTCCTTCGGGCGAGGCATAGCCGTTGATGTAGATGTGTTGGATCTGGTAGGCCGGGTTATCTTGTACAAATTGCAGGGCAGAATCTATCTTGGCCAGTTCGCCGGCATTGCCATAGCGTTCGGGGTAGAGGCGTGTCTGGTTGACGGGGTAGAAGAGGAAGGCGTCGCGCTCTTCACTGCGGGGCGTGAAGGTGCGGGGCACGTGGGTTTCTGCCGAGGGCTGCAGCGAGGGGGCGTAAAGTGCTTTCTCCTCCAATACCTGCTCACTGGCCAACAGGCCGCCGCAGTTGCAGCCGGTCACTTCCTCCAGCAGGCTGAGGCGGGCATTGTCCATCCACGGCTGGTAGGCCACGGTGGCGTGATAATCCACCAGACGGTTCTCCTCGCGGTTGCCGGTCAGTACGCGATAGGCATCCTCTGCTTCCGCACGGTCCAGTCCCTTGGTGCGGTCCTTGATGGCCCGCATACGTCCGTTGGCTATGATGGGCGGCAGGGCGACTTCGTGGTTGCCGTCGTGGGAGATGATGACGGGTGTGACGATGCGCTTGTGCTGCTTGTCGACGATGTGGTTGCCCAGGTCGAGGGTGAAGCTCACCGAGACCATGCCGCTGTCCAGGCGGATGGATTCGTTGCGCACGGAGGACACGTAGTCGGGAAGTTCTTCGGCTTGCAAGGCTCCTTTGATGGCCCCCGCCAAGGCGAAGGCCAGGAGGAAGATTCGTATGTTCATATCGGTGTACATTTAGGTAGAATTAAAAGTTATATATCAGGTTGATGGCGGCTTTGGTGGGGCCGAAGTAGTTGCGGTGTCCTTTCTTCTGCACCGTGCCACACGTAGCGCAAGGGTATTTCTTGTAGTTCAGGTAGATATAGCCCAGGCCGAGGGCAAACTCTATACTCCAGCGGCGTCCCAGCAAGAGGTGGTAGCCATAGGTGAAGCCGCCGCCCGCTGCCCAGCCTTGGTAGCGGTGGTCCTCCAGTGTGGGGAAGATACCGAAAGGTAGTTTGATGCCCCCGGCGTTGAACTGTCCGCCCAGCAGGTGGCCTCCGATGAAGTGACCGTTGAACGCCTCGCAGAACCAATAACGGTACTCGGGTTGCACGAGCCAGTGCTTCAGCTTCTTGGTATCGGAATATTCCCAAGGTTGCAGGCCGGCCATCAGGCCCAATGTGGATTTGGAGTTGAGAGCCACATCCACACCCACATTGGCAGTGCCGGTGCCCCAGTAGAGCAGGTTGGTCTTCAGTACGGCTTTTTGGGCCGAAGCCGGGAGGAGGACTCCCAGCAGGCAGAAGATTAAGATGAATTTGAAAGTAAGTTTCGTCATATAGGCAATCGTTTTTTTGCTTTCGTTTTCGATACCGCAAAGTTAGGGCTATACTTTGCGCCGTTTTCCGGCGTTTTACGGGAATGTAGGTATGTATAATCTACATTGTGTTTATTTTCAGTGTGTTATACTTCTGTAAAGGAAGCCCGATTGTAGGTCACATGGAGAATTTATGGGGAGGATTAGTATGTTGTTTTGAATATTTATTATATATTTGTGCCGTCAAAATATCTGTTTGATATTGATACAAACGTTCAAACGAAGTAGGATCTGATAAAAAGAGCAATCTTGCCATGAGATTAAGAACAATGATAACAGTTGGGGTCATGTGCCTGACCCAGTATATACAAGGCGGAAATACTAACTTGCGGGACAGTCTGCAAGTTGCCTTGCTGCAGTTGGACAAATTGGTGGAACAACGCGAAGAGCTGCATGCCGGACATGATTTCATGTTGGACAGCCTGCGGCGGGAAATGGAGCGGGCCACCGACCCTTGGAAGAAATACCACCTGTGCGGGTCGTTGTTCTATGAGAACCTGCACTACCAGGCCGACTCCTCCTTATATTATATAGGTAAGAAGGAAGAACTGCTGCCCCGTCTGGGGCGTCCCGACCTGCAGAATGAAATCCGCATCAACCGGGCGGAAGCCTTGGGGGTGAAGGGTAATTATAGTGAGGTGCAGGACGAACTGCAAAGTATCCGTCCCATGGAGTTGGAAAAAGGACTGAGGCAATATTATTACAGCACGTATTGCAATTACTACAACTGGCTGAGCAGTTTCACCGTGGACCGGGAATTGCGTCAACATTATTTTGACCGCGCGAATGCTTATCGCGACTCCATCCTCCAACTGTTGCCCCAAGGCGTAAACCATGACATTGTCTTCTCCAATCTGTTGCTGCAATCCAACGAGCCGGACAGCGTGATTTGCATTCTGGCTCGTCAGTTGGAAGCTGCCCGTGAGCCCAAGGAGCGCACCTATCTCCATTATAATTTGTCTGAGGCTTATGCCGCAAAAGGCGATACACTCAGCCAGATGTACCACTTGGCGCAGACGGCGATCCTGGATATGCGGTTGTCTGTCCGCGAATACTCCGCTTTGCCTGCCCTGGCTCTGCAGCTCTACAATCAAGGAGACCTGGAACGGGCTTATCGTTATGCAGATTGTGCCATGCGCGATGCCGAGGCTTGCAACAGCCATCTGCGTTTCATGGAGGGCGGCAGGTTCTTCCCCTTCATACATGCAACCTTGCTGGGGCAGGTCCGCGAACAATACAGCCGCGCACAGCACGTGCTGTTGGTCACTGCTGTTCTGCTGATTCTGTTGGTGGTGGCCGTGGCTTGTCTGGCGTGGTGGATGAAGAAGCTGGCCGAGATGCGCAGCCAGTTGGAGGTAGCCAACCAACACCTGCAGGCATCCAACCAACAGCTGAAAGAAACGGGAAAAATCAAGGAGACCTACATCGCTTATTACCTGGACCGCTGTGTGGGCGACATGGAGAAGATGGAGCAATACCGCCGGTCGTTGGAGAAACTGGCCATGGCGCAGAAGACGGCAGAACTGTACAAAATGATTCGTTCGGAAGAGTTCTTGCGCAAGGAACGCAGGGATTTCTATCAGGAGTTCGACCGCTCGTTCCTCGCACTCTTTCCTAATTTTATTGATGACCTGAATAAGCTGTTGGTGGATGAGGGAAAGCTTTATCCCCGGCAGGACGAGCAACTCAGCACCGAGTTGCGTATCTATGCATTGATCCGTCTCGGCGTGACCAATGCAGAACGTATTGCCCATTTCTTGGGCTGTTCGCTTACTACCATTTATAATTACCGCAGCAAAACGCGAAACCGGGCTTTGGGCGATAAAGAACATTTCGAAGAGGAGGTGATGAAATTGTAGGCCGGTTGGCAAAGTGAAGAACATACAAATACAAACGGGGTGTGTCGGTTCGTTTCGACACACCCCGTTTCTTGTACAGCAGCGTACGGTTTAGTCCTGGTCGGGCGTAATCAGCTTATAGCCCTTGCCGTGGATGTTGATGATTTCGATGGAGTCATCTTCTTTCAGGTGCTTGCGCAACTTGGTGATGTACACATCCATGCTGCGGGCATTGAAATAGTTGTCATCAATCCAGATGGTCTTCAAGGCAAAGTCACGCTGGAGGATTTCGTTGGCATGGGCGCAAAGCAATCCCAGCAGTTCGCTTTCCTTGGTGGTCAGCTTGGTCGACTTCTCCGGCGTGGAGAGGATCTGTTTCTGCGTGTCGAAAGTGAACTTGCCGATCTTGTAGATGTTGCTCTGCTTGTTCTTCTTGCCACGTACCCGACGCCAGATGGCCTCAATGCGGAAGGTCAGTTCCTCCATGCTGAAGGGTTTGGTGATGTAGTCGTCCGCACCAATCTTGAAACCTTCCAAGATATCTTCTTTCAGGGTCTTGGCGGTCAGGAAGATGATAGGTATCTCCGCATTGGCGGCCCGCACCTCCTGTGCCAGCGTGAAGCCATCCTTCTTGGGCATCATCACGTCGAACACACACAAATCATATTTGTTCTTCAAAAAAGCCTTGTAGCCGGCCTCGCCATCGGGACACAATTCCACGGCATAACCCTTGGCCTGCAAATATTCCCGTAAGAGCATGCCCAGGTTCTCATCGTCCTCGCACAATAAAATACGCAATTTCTCGTCCATATCAGTATCAATTTTTAAGTAAAGGTAATGCAATAATAAATTTGGTTCCTACATTCAGTTCGCTCTCGGCCCGGATGGTGCCCTTGTGGTCGGTAATGATTTTCTTCACATACGCCAGGCCAAGCCCGAATCCTTTTACATCGTGCAGATTACCTGTATGCACGCGGTAGAACTTATCAAATATCTTCTTCAAATTCTCTTTCTTGATGCCGATGCCGTTGTCCTGCACGGAAATCATCACCTTGCCCGGTTCGTTCCATGTCCGCACCACCAGTTTCAAGTCCTCGTCCGAACGCTTGTACTTCACGGCATTGTCCATCAGGTTGAATATCACGTTGGTGATGTGCATCTCGTCCGCTTCGATGAAGGGATCCTCTGCCTCCAACTCTGTGTCAATCTTTCCGTTGTACCGCTCCACTTTCAGGGCGAAGGTGTTGACGACACCCGTTATCAGTTCGTTCACATCCAGTTCTTTCATCTTCAAGGTGGCCTTTTGGCGGTCGAACATGGACATCTGCAACACTTTCTCCACCTGGAAGCGCAGGCGTTTCGTTTCGTCGTTGATGACGCCCGATATGTGTTGGAACATGGTCGGGGACTTGCCTACGGCCGGGTCCTTCAGCATCTGCGCGGCCAGCGAGATGGTCGATATCGGTGTCTTGAACTCGTGCGTCATGTTGTTGATAAAGTCATTCTTCATCTCCGTCAGCTTCTTTTGCCGGAATACGACATAGATGGTGAAGATGAACGTAATCAGCAATACGAATGTGAATATCAACGACGGAATCATAAACCCGATGGAGTCATAGATATAATTCTGCCTTTCGGGAAAATGAATCTTCACGATGCTCATCCGTGCTGGCGGGTCGTTGAGAAACAAGGGTTGGGAATAGGAATGCTCGCTTCCCACGTCCGTATAGTCTCCGCAACGATACACCTCGCGGCCTTCTCCGTCTATCACCTTGAAGTGATAGAGCAGGTCGATGCCGTTGTCTATCAATCCGGATTGGATGAACTCATCCAGTTTCTTAAAGTTCACGCGCTCCTGCAAGGGCTTGTTGCTGGCCTGGTAGATCATTTGCCAGACCACTTCGTCCACCAAGGCCCGTTGATACAGGAACCGTTCCTTGTACATATCGGCCAGCGTACGCGAAGTCTTGGGGATGGTCTTGACGCCGTGCTTGCGCGAAATCATGGCGCGCGGCAACCGCGAAGGCTCTTTGCTGAAGCTCTTGAACTCCAGGGAAGAATGCGAATGCAGGGTTCCGTTGGACAAAGACATTTCGAATCGCTGTGTCTGTGTCACCCCCTTGTTGCGCGATTGTTCCCAAGCTCTTTTCTCTGCTTCGGTGATGTCTTCCTGCAACCAGCGTTCCACCTCTTCCGACTCCACATCTTTCGAAGCGGCCATCAAAGCGCGCTTCACCGATTCATCAAACTGCTCGTTACGCATCTTGGCCATCTTCTCAATGTAGCTAATCTGTAAGTATAGCAGACTGAGAAAGGATAGCCCCATGACGATGCCTAAAATCCATATAGTTGACTTTTTCATAGCGGCAAAATTAACAACCCCTAATTAACATTCCGAGCCGATTAACCTGATTTAACCGCCGGTTTTCGTTAATTAACCGAACGCCGTCTTTTAAGTTACGCTACAAACAGTATAACAAGCAAGATGGCTTTTGGTTTGCAAATTTAATAAAAAATTAAATGTCAGCCTTCACATTTGGGCTTATTCTTAAATTTTGTACTCAAAAAAAGGAGCCGCCGCTACTTTTTCGTGAAGTAACGGCGGCTGAAAAGCAGATAAAGTCAAAACCAATCGTTAAGAAAAGGATTATTCTTCACTTTGTTTGGCTTCGAATTCCTTCACCAGTTTCTCTTGGACATCGCCCGGAACCAGTTCATAACTTGCGAACTTCATGATGAACGAAGCGCGTCCGCCTGTCAGCGAGCTCAAGGAGGTGGAGTAGGAGGACATCTCTTTCAGAGGCACCTTGGCCACCAGCTTCTCATAGCCTGCTTCGCTGCTCATGCCCATAATCATGGCGCGGCGTCCTTGCAGGTCGCTCATCACGTCGCCCATCTTGTCGGAGGGCACGAATACCTCTACGTCATAGATAGGCTCCAGCAACTTAGGACCGGCATTTTTGAAGGCGTCGCTGAAGGCGTGGCGTCCGGCCAGCATGAAGGAGATTTCATTGGAATCTACCGGGTGCATCTTGCCGTCGTAGACAATGACGCGTACATCCCGTGCATAAGAACCGGTCAGCGGGCCTTGCTCCATGCGGGACATGATACCCTTCAGAATGGCAGGCATGAAGCGTGCATCAATGGCACCTCCCACCACGCTGTTCACGAATACCAGCTTGCCGCCCCATTCCAAGGGAATCTCTTCCGTGGATTTCACGTTCATCTTGAATTCCTGGCCGTTGAACTTGTAGGTGTCAGGAGCCGGCATGCCCTCATAGTAAGGTTCTACAATGAGGTGGACTTCACCGAACTGTCCGGCACCGCCTGATTGCTTCTTGTGGCGGTAGTCTGCACGGGCAGCCTTGGTGATAGTCTCGCGATACGGAATGCGGGGCTCTTCATAGATCACTTGCAACTTTTCGTTGTTCTCCAAACGCCACTTCAAGGTGCGCAGGTGGAACTCGCCCTGTCCGTGTACGATGGTCTGGCGCAATTCCTTCGACTGCTCCACTACCCACGTGGGATCTTCCTCGCGCATGCGGTTCAGGATGACCATCATCTTCTCCGTGTCTGCTTCGTTCACCGGACGGATGGCGCGCGAGTACTTGGAGTTGGGATACTTGATGAAGTTGAAGCGGCTTTCCGAACCCTTGGCGTTCAGGGTATTGCCCGTGTGCACGTCCTTCAGTTTCACCGTGCAGCCGATGTCTCCGGCCACCATTTCCTCTACCTTGATGCGGTTGGCACCGGCGCAGGCGTAAATCTGGGCGATACGTTCCTTCGAGCCGCGGTCGGCATTCGTGAAGTCATCACCTTCGTGTACGCTACCGCTCATCACCTTGAAATACTGTACGTCGCCAATGTGCGGCTCAACGGCCGTCTTGAAGAAATAGAGCGAGGTGGGAGCTTTTGCATCGGGCTTCACCACTTCGCCGCGTGTGTTGTGCACGGGTGGCATCTCGTCTACGAACGGCACCACGTTGCCCAGGAATTCCATCAGGCGGCGTACGCCCATATCCTTGCCGGCGCATACGCAGAAGACGGGGAACATGCCGCGGGCAGCCAATCCCTTGCGGATGCCTTCGCGCATCTCGTCTTCCGTCAGCGAGTCTGCCTCGAAGAATTTCTCCATCAGGGCCTCGTCATGTTCGGCGGCAGCTTCCACCAAAGCTTTGTGCAGGGCGGTTGCTTTTTCCATCTCTTCCGCAGGTACCGGTTCGATGGTCGGAGCGCCTCCTTCGGGCCCCCACGAATATTTTTTCATTAAAAGTACATCGATCAACGAATTGAAGTTCGGTCCGGTAGCCAGCGGATATTGCACCGGCACCACCTTGGGACCATAGATGCTCTGCAGCTGCTCCAGCACCATGTCATAATCGCATTTCTCGCTGTCCAGCTGGTTGATCAGGAAGATGACCGGCTTGCCCAGCTTCTCCGTATAGCGGAAGTGGTTCTGGGTGCCTACCTCCACACCATATTGGCCGTTGAGCAACAGGATGGCCGTGTCGGTCACGTTCAGAGCTGTAATGGCTGCGCCTACGAAGTCATCGCTTCCCGGGCAGTCGATGATGTTCAGCTTCTTGCCGTTCCATTCCACATGGAAGACGGTGGAGAATACCGAATAGCCGTATTCCTGTTCAACGGGGAAATAGTCACTGACCGTGTTTTTGGCGGTAATTCTTCCGCGGCGTTTTATAATACCACTCTCATAGAGCAATGCTTCTGTGAGAGTGGTTTTACCCGATCCGTCATTGCCAAGAAGAGCAATGTTTTTGATTTCATTCGTCTGATATACTTTCATGATATCTTATAATTAAAGTGTGAATACTTGACCTGCAAATGTAGGCCCTTAATTTTTGAGGCCGCAAATTAGGCATTAATCAAGAATAATGCAACTTTACAGGGTGTGTTACTAAACTATGTTGTGCAACATATCGGTCGATAAGAAGATTACACCTTATTATATTAGTATTATACAAGTGAAATTGCCTGATTTTGCGATAGCCCTATCGTTGGCCATCGATAGCCCTTTCGTTGCTTGTCGATAGAGCTATCGTTGGCTGTCGATAGCCCTATCGTTTCTGGGGGGAATATCTTATAAAAATAGCTACAGCATTTTCTCATCTCCCGAATTTTTCCTACCTTTGCGCCCAAATCAGCAAGTGTGATGAAAATCAAGGAAATTTTAGATGCCCTTGAGCGTTTCGCGCCCCTGCCCTTGCAAGACGGCTTTGATAATGCAGGCTTGCAACTGGGACTGACAGGAGCGGAAGCCACAGGGGCTTTGTTGTGTCTGGACGTCACCGAAGAGGTGCTGGACGAGGCGGAAGCCTTGGGTATGAACCTGGTGGTGGCGCACCATCCGTTGCTCTTTCATGCCGTGAAGTCGCTGACCGGGAAAAATGACGTGGAGCGTTGTGTGATGAAAGCTCTCCGCAACGGTATCGCGGTCTATGCCGCCCATACGAATCTGGACAATGCCGTTGGAGGCGTCAACTTCAAGATGGCCGAGAAAATAGGCCTGACAGAAGTGCAGTTCCTCCGGCCTTTCGAAGATGGACGTGAAGGTGGGGCAGGTATCGTCGGACAGTTGGAGGAGCCGGAGACGGAATTGGATTTCCTGCAGCGTTTGAAGAAGACATTCGAGGTTTCGTGTGTGATGCACAACCGATTGTGCGGGCGGGAGATCCGGAAGGTCGCTCTGTGTGGAGGTGCAGGAGCTTTCCTGATTCCGCAGGCCATTCAGGCGGGTGCAGATGTCTTCGTGACCGGTGAAATCAAGTATCACGAATTCCAAGGACATGACGACGACTTGCTATTGACAAGCCTCGGCCATTACGAGAGCGAGCAATACACCATCGAACTCTTGGAGAAAATAATCAAGGAGGCGTTTCCCCAGTTGCCGGTCAAGCGGACGCGGGTAAATACGAATCCTATTAGATATATGTAAAAAAGACAAACGATTATGGCTACATCGAAAGACGTAAAGAAGAATTCACAGGAATTGACCGTTGAACAGAAGTTGAAGGCCTTGTATCAGTTGCAGACAATGTTGTCCAAGATTGATGAAATCAAGACCTTGCGTGGCGAATTGCCTTTGGAAGTTCAGGACTTGGAGGATGAAATTGCCGGCCTGAGCACTCGTGTGGAAAGACTGAAATCCGAAATTGCCGAGCTGAAAAGCTCCATCGCCGGAAAGAAAGTGGAGATCGAGGCCGCCAAGAATTCCGTCGCCAAGTATAAGGATCAGCAGGAAAACGTGCGCAATAACCGTGAGTATGACTTCCTGAGCAAGGAAATCGAATTCCAGACGCTGGAAATCGAGTTGTGCGAGAAGCGTATCCGTGAGTTTACCGACCAGCAGACGGAGAAAGAGAAAGAGGTGGAGAAGTGCACCGAGAAGATGGAGGAGCGTGGCAAAGACCTGGAAGCCAAGAAGAACGAGCTGGATGAAATCGTGGCTGAGACCAAGCAGGAGGAAGAGCGTCTGCGCGACAAGGCCAAGGACTTGGAGACGAAGATCGAGCCGCGTCTGTTGCAGTCCTTCAAGCGCATCCGCAAGAATTCGCGCAACGGATTGGGCATTGTGTATGTGCAGCGTGATGCCTGTGGCGGTTGCTTCAACAAGATTCCGCCCCAGCGTCAGTTGGATATCCGTTCGCGTAAGAAAATCATTGTGTGCGAGTATTGTGGCCGCATCATGATAGACCCCGAACTGGCCGGCATTGCTCCTGACGTGAAGACGGAGGCCGCCAAGGAGAAGCCGACGCGCAGAAGAAAAATCACGACCGAGGCGTAAGTATACCGCCGGAAGGTGATTCCTTGGGAAGCACGGAATTACACGGATTATCACAGAGTGAAACAAACTTTGTCTAATCGGTGTAATCCCGTGCTTTTTTTTCATTCTGTTCAAGGCATTTCTACATTTTTTCGTTATTTTTGCGGGCAATTAGCGAAACCATTAATTTTAACGACGCATGGCAAATGTAATCAAATTACGAAAAGGCCTTGACATTAACCTGAAAGGAAAAGCCGCCCAGGAAAGACTGAGCGTGAAGGAACCGGGCTTCTATTCGCTGGTGCCCGACGATTTCACCGGAGTCACTCCCAAAGTGGTGGTGAAGGAGCAGGAATATGTGATGGCCGGGGGACCCTTGTTTGTCGACAAGAACCACCCCGAATTGAAATTCGTCTCGCCGGTCAGCGGAGTGGTCACCAGCGTGGAGCGTGGAGCTAAGCGCAAGGTGATGAACATCGTGGTGGAAGCCGCGGCCGAACAGGACTACGAAGAATTTGGCAAGATGGATCCCGCCCGGATGGACGGGGAGCAGGTGAAGGAAGCTTTGCTCAACGCCGGCATGTTTGCTTTCATCCGTCAACGTCCCTACGACGTGATTGCCAATCCGGCAGTGAAGCCCAAGGCGATTTTTGTTTCCGCCTTCGACTCCAATCCGCTGGCACCTGACTTCGAGTTCGTGCTGAAAGGCGAAGAGGCTAACTTCCAGACAGGTCTGGATGCCTTGGCCCGCATGGCGAAGACGTATCTGAACATCAGTGTGAGCCAGACTGCTCCGGCCTTGACAAACGCAAAGAATGTGACCATCACTGCCTTTGACGGTCCGCATCCTGCCGGTAACGTGGGTGTGCAAATCAACCACATTGACCCCATCGTGAAGGGAGAGACCGTATGGACCATCGGTGCAGAAGCCGTCATCTTCATCGGCCGTCTGATGAACACCGGCCGGGTGGATATGACCCGTACGGTGGCCTTGACAGGCAGTGAGGTGTTGAAGTCCGCTTATTGCAAGCTGAAGGTGGGCGCCCTGCTGACGAATGTCTTCAAGGGCAATGTCACCACCGGCAAGGACCTGCGCTATATCAGCGGCAACGTGCTGACTGGCAAGCAAGTGTCCCCCAACGGATTCCTCGGCGCTTTCCACACGCAACTGAGCGTCATCCCCGAAGGCGATGAAATCCACGAGATGCTGGGCTGGATCATGCCGCGTCTTGACCAATACAGCACCAGCCACTCTTACTTCTCCTGGCTGATGGGCAAGAAAGAGTACGTCATGGATGCCCGCGTGAAGGGTGGCGAACGCCACATGATCATGTCCAACGAATACGACCGCGTCTTCCCCATGGATATCTTCCCTGAATATTTGGTGAAGGCCATCATTGCGGGAGACATTGACCGGATGGAAGCCTTGGGCATCTACGAAGTGGCCCCCGAAGACTTTGCCTTGTGCGAATTCGTATGTTCCTCCAAGGTAGAGGTGCAGCGCATCGTGCGCGCCGGACTTGACATGCTTCGTGCGGAGATGGCGTGAACCTGATTACTAACCGTTTATCATTGAACATTAATCATTCATAAATGAAAGCGTTAAGAAATTATCTCGACAAGATAAAGCCGAACTTTGAAGAGGGCGGCAAATACCACGCATTTCGCTCGGTGTTCGAGGGCTTCGAGACATTCCTCTTCGTGCCCAACACCACGTCGAAATCGGGGACGCACATTCATGACGCCATCGACAGCAAGCGCATCATGTCGATGGTGGTCATCGCACTGATACCGGCCTTGCTGTTCGGTATGTACAACGTGGGATACCAGCACTTCCACGCCACGGGCACGCCCGGCGGCTTTTGGGAAATGTTCGGTTACGGTTTCCTGGCCGTGCTTCCCAAAATCATAGTTTCCTATGTGGTGGGCCTCGGCATCGAGTTCGTGGTGGCCCAATGGAAAAAGGAGGAAATCCAGGAGGGCTTCCTCGTTTCAGGCATATTGATTCCGATGATTGTGCCGGTGGATTGTCCGTTGTGGATGCTGGCCATCGCCACGGCCTTCTCTGTCATCTTTGCCAAGGAAGTGTTTGGCGGCACGGGCATGAACGTGTTCAACGTGGCTCTCATCACCCGCGCCTTCCTGTTCTTCGCCTATCCCACCAAGATGTCGGGCGATGCCGTATGGGTATCCTCGGACAGCATCTTCGGTTTGGGCCAGACGGTGGACGGCCTCACGGTGGCTACGCCGTTGGGTATCGCCAAGACCTCGGCGGCTGCTCCTGATTTCTCGTGGGACATGGTGACAGGCTTCATTCCTGGTTCCATTGGCGAGACCAGCGTCATTGCCATTGCTATCGGTGCCGTCATCCTGTTGTGGACAGGCATTGCCAGCTGGAAGACGATGCTTTCCGTCTTTGTGGGCGGTGCCCTGATGGCATGGGTATTCAATGTGGCAGGTCCTGATACGGCCGTGGCCCACATGCCTTGGTACGAGCACCTTGTGTTGGGCGGTTTCTGCTTCGGCGCCGTGTTCATGGCCACCGACCCGGTGACTTCAGCACGCACGGAGACGGGCAAGTACATCTACGGTTTCCTGATAGGCGTCATGGCCATCATCATCCGTGTCCTCAACCCCGGTTATCCCGAAGGCATGATGCTCGCCATCCTGTTGATGAACATCTTCGCCCCGCTCATTGACTATTGCGTGGTGCAGAACAACATCAGCCGCCGCGAGAAGCGCACGGCTCTTAAGTCCAACAATTAAAATACCGGATGAGAAATGAATACGAACAGTAACAGTTATACCATCATTTATGCTTCGGTCATGGTGGTCATCGTGGCATTCCTCCTGGCTTTTGTCAGCTCGTCATTGAAAGACCTGCAGAACAAGAATGTGGAGATGGACACGAAGAAGCAGATTCTCGCCGCGCTGAACGTGCGCAACGTGGCCGACCCCGAAGCGGAATATAATAAATATGTGAAGGCCGACATGCTGATGCAGGAAGACGGCACGCTGAAGGAGAACGACGGCAAGTTTGCCACCTCCTACGAGAAGGAAGTGAAGGAGAACGGACGCCTCCACGTGTTCGTGTGCGAGGTGGACGGACAGACCAAGTACGTTTTCCCGGTGTATGGCGTGGGCCTGTGGGGTGCCATCTGGGGCTATGTGGCCTTGGATGACGACAAGGACACGGTCTATGGCGTCTACTTCTCCCATGCCAGCGAGACTCCCGGCTTGGGTGCCGAGATTGCCGGCGAGCATTTCCAAAGCGAGTTTCCCGGCTTGAAGGCCATGGCCGACGGCCAGGTGGCACTGGACGTGGTAAAGAACGGCAAGGTGGCCGATGCCGAACACCAGGTGGACGGCATTTCCGGCGGTACCATCACTTCGGTGGCCGTTGGCTCCATGCTGAAGAGTTGCCTGGGCAACTACACGAAATTTCTAACCATTAAAGAGGCTGAGGAGGACTAAACAATTATGGGACAATTATTTTCAAAGAAAAATAGAGAAGTGTTTACCACGCCGATCGGGATGAATAATCCTGTGACGGTGCAGGTATTGGGTATCTGCTCAGCCTTGGCAGTGACGGCCAAGTTGGAGCCGGCCATCGTGATGGGACTTTCCGTGACCATCATCACGGCGTTCTCCAACGTAGTCATCTCGCTCTTGCGTAAGACCATTCCCAACCGCATCCGTATCATTGTTCAGCTGGTGGTGGTGGCTGCCCTGGTGACCATCGTGAGTGAGATTCTGAAAGCTTTCGCCTACGATGTGAGTGTACAGCTCTCCGTCTATGTAGGATTGATCATCACGAACTGTATCCTGATGGGCCGCCTGGAAGCATTTGCCATGATGAACGGTCCGTGGGAGTCTTTCCTGGATGGTCTGGGCAACGGATTGGGCTATGCCAAGATACTGGTCATCGTGGCCTTCATCCGTGAGTTGCTGGGTTCGGGCACGTTGCTGGGATTCAATATCCTGAACTATGAACCCATCAAGGAGGCCGGCTATGTTAACAATGGCCTGATGCTGATGCCGCCGATGGCACTGATCATCGTGGCTTGCCTCATTTGGTATCAGCGCGCCCGTCACAAAGAGTTGCAAGAGAAGTAAGACTTTAATGACTTAGAATAATATGGGAGAATTTTTTAGCTTATTCGTCCGCTCCATATTCGTGGACAACATGATATTCGCCTTCTTCCTCGGCATGTGTTCTTACCTGGCCGTGTCGAAGAACGTGAAGACTGCCGTAGGACTGGGCATTGCCGTGACATTCGTGCTCGTGGTGACGCTCCCGGTCAACTACCTGCTCCAGACACGGGTGCTGGGACCCGATGCCATCATCGAAGGCGTTGACCTCAGCTTCCTGAGTTTCATTCTTTTCATCGCCATCATTGCCGGTATCACGCAGTTGGTGGAAATGGCCGTCGAGCGCTTCAGTCCTTCGCTCTATGCCTCACTGGGTATCTTCCTGCCGCTGATTGCCGTGAACTGTGCCATCATGGGTGCTTCGCTGTTCATGCAGCAGCGCATCAACCTGGGCATCAGCGACCCGAAGTATATCGGTGGCATCAGCGATGCCATCTCCTATGCCTTGGGCTCCGGTCTGGGCTGGATGCTGGCTATCGTGGGTCTGGCTGCCGTGCGTGAGAAGATGGCCTACAGCAATGTGCCGGCTCCCCTGCGCGGATTGGGCATCACGTTCATCACCGTAGGTCTGATGGCCATGGCTTTCATGTGTTTCTCTGGGTTGAACATTTAACGAAGAAAGGAATAAGACTATGGATATGAATCTGATATTGGCAAGCGTGGGCGTATTCCTCGTAGTAGTGCTCCTGCTTGTGATTATCCTGCTGGTAGCCAAGAAATTCCTGGTACCTTCGGGAAATGTGAAGATAACCATCAATGGCGACAAGGTGCTGGAGGTAGCTTCCGGTTCGACGTTGCTCAACACGTTGGCTGTCAATGGCGTGTATCTGTCCTCTGCCTGCGGTGGTAAGGGCTCTTGCGGCCAGTGCAAGTGTCAGGTGTTGGCCGGTGGCGGTGAAATCCTGCCTTCGGAGACTCCGCACTTCAGCCGCAAGCAGATCCAGGACCATTGGCGTCTGGGCTGCCAGGTGAAGGTGAAGAACGACATGGAAATCAAGGTTGCCGAAAGCGTACTGGGCGTGAAGGAATGGGAATGCGAGGTCATCTCGAACAAGAACGTGGCCACCTTCATCAAGGAGTTTATCGTGGCATTGCCTCCCGGCGAACACATGGACTTCATTCCCGGTTCGTACGCGCAGATCAAGATTCCCAAGTACACGATGGACTATGACAAGGATATTGATAAGGACCTCATAGGTAAGGAATATCTGCCGGCATGGGAGAAGTTTGGCCTGTTCGGCCTGAAGTGCCGCAACGACGAAGAGACCATCCGTGCCTACTCCATGGCCAACTATCCGGCGGAGGGCGACCGCATCATGCTGACCGTCCGTATTGCCACGCCTCCTTTCAAGCCGAAACCTCAGGTGGGCTTCCAGGACGTGATGCCGGGCATTGCCTCGTCATACATCTTTACGCTGAAACCCGGCGACAAGGTCATCATGAGCGGCCCTTACGGAGACTTCCATCCGATATTCGACTCGAAGAAGGAGATGATGTGGATTGGCGGTGGTGCCGGCATGGCTCCACTTCGTGCACAGATCATGCACATGACCAAGACGTTGCACACCACCGACCGCAAGATGTCCTACTTCTACGGTGCTCGTGCCCTCAACGAGGTGTTCTACTTGCAGGACTTCCTCGACCTGGAGAAGGAGTTCCCCAACTTCTCTTTCCACCTGGCCTTGGACCGTCCCGACCCTGCAGCCGATGCAGCGGGCGTGAAGTACACCCCGGGCTTTGTTCATCAGGTGATTTACAACACCTACTTGAAAGACCACGAGGCTCCCGAAGACATCGAATACTACATGTGCGGCCCCGGCCCCATGTCGAAAGCTGTCGAGAAAATGCTGGATGACCTAGGTGTACCGATGTCGAACCTGATGTTTGATAACTTCGGCGGATAAGGGAATAGTTTGATTACATACGTAGGCGGGAATGAAACGCTGCTCTTTGCAGGTGGTTTCATTCCCGCCTTTTTCATGATTGCTTCCTTCTGTTCCATACGTTCAACATCCGCTTCCGTCGATGCGGCATGATGTACCCTCCGTTGCCGTAGAGCGTGAGTGCAGTCCGGCATCTTCCGCGCTGAGTGTCACAGTTCCATCTTCCAATACGAAACAAGGGATTCCCACGGCACCTGCTCTTTTCGTTGCCTCGAAAACCGGATTCTTGTCCCGCAGCCGCAGGAATTCCTTCAAGTTCCTGACGTGAGCGCCAATGTCGATAACCTCGTATCGCTCATTTCCTTTCACCTGTTCCTCCACATACGTGCAGTCGGGGCAGGTGTTCATTCCATAAATCTTAATCATCTTTCGTATGTATTTTTTTGAGTAGTATGATGCAAAGGTAAGTATTTCCCTTGTGCCAAGCGCATAAAATGCTTCTTTATTGCCTCTTCTGAAACCTTCCCGAAAGATCAACTGACGGCTGGTTGAGTGCTCAACTGACGGCTTGGGCAGTGCTCAGTTGACGGCTTGGGCAGTGATCAATAGATCATTTACCTGACCCCGGATTGTTGCGGAGGGAGGTCATCAATGGGCAACAAAAAACGAGTAAGTTCTCACGAACCCCTCGTCCTCTGTAGAAAAGCCCGAAGGCTTTTCTTTTTTCATCCAAATGTTACCTAAAATCAATCTTTACTTTTACCTTTAAAAACAAACTTCAATTACCTAATTTGAAAACTTCAATCTTTACCTAATTACCTATTAATCCAATTTTTAGCCTATGAAAAATACATATGCTGTTTCCCAACAGCGATGCAAAGGTAGGGCTTTTCTCCGAATTGAGCAAGTCTATGGACCGTTTTCTTATGTTTTATAACATAGTTTTGTATTTGGAGGTGTCACCTTTGCACTTGTAAACAAAGGGAATGTGTTTTATCCGATCTTGCGATACCACACATTCACTTTGTCGGTATTAGTCAAGCAGATAGACCGCCGAAGCATATCCACCCAGCCGAACCGTTATTGTACCGTCTTGCGTGGATTGCTCCACCGTGCCTTGCGTGCCGACGGCCTTTTGGACTTCATCGGTCAGCGGGAGGGTGATGGCGGAGGAGCCGAAGTTGTGCAACACCAACAGACGCTCGTCGCCTTGCGTCATGACCCAGGCAGCCAAGGTCTTATAATTGGCATTGGATTCGTTGTACACCTCGTGGCGCGACATGGTGCCGGTGGCCAGGGCAGGGTAGGTGTTGCGCAGGCGGATGAAGTCGCGGTAGGTCTGCAGCAACGAGGAAGCGTCGGCTTCTTGCTCGCTGACGGCGGGGACGTTGGCCTCTACCTCAGCGTCTATCTTGTCCGTGTAGGCTGTGTTCATTGCATCGCCCCACAGCATCGGACTGCGGACGTATTCATCGCCGTTGCCCTTGGTGCCATAGAGGCCCAGCTCTTCTCCATAATATATATAAGGTGTGCCTTGTGCGGTGAGGAGCACGGCGGCGGCCAGGCGGCACTTATCCATGTTGCGTCCCAGAAGGGAGGCGGCACGGTCCTCGTCGTGGTTGGTCAGCTTGGTGGCAGCGATGTAGTCGGGGCGAACTGCCGCATACTCTGCGCGGTAGTCCAGCAAGTCCTTGGCGAAGTAGCAGCCTTGGCTGTTGTTGATGGCCCACTCCAGACGGTACCAGAAGGAGAACTCGAACAGGGCGGGCAGTCCGGCGTAGTAGGGAGCCACTTCGTTGTGCTCGCTCAGGACTTCGCCCACCATGTAGATGTCATCCGCATGCCCGGCGGCGTGGTAGGCATCGTTCATATCCTCGTAGAAAGTGCGCAGGAAAGTGGGATTCTCGTCCGACGTGGCATTGTGGTAGATATGTTTCACTGCATCCAGGCGGAAACCGTCCACGCCACGCTCCACCCAGCCGCGTGCAGCGGAGGCAATGGCTTGGTAGGCAGGCGAGGAAGCGCATTGGTCTGCGGGACCATAGTTGAGGTCTGCAAACCAGTCGGTGAAGAAGGCGGAATGGTACTTCCACTGCACCTGGCTGTCGAAGAGGATGTCGGCAGCCGTGGTATTATCCAGCGTGAAAGCTTCGCCGATGGTCACCTTGTCCGACGAAGAGGGCGCGCCATACTTCGTGCCGTTGTCCCACGACGTTGCGCTGGTGCGAATCAGGAAGCCCCAGGCGGATGCAAAGTCCACGGTCAGCCGATAGGTGCCTTCGCCCAGGTCGTAAAATTTCTTGCAGAGGCCGTCGCCATAATAGAGATACTTCGCGCCTTCGGTGGAGGTATCCGGATTGTTCTCGTCGGCGGCTTCGCCCGGGGTGACGGTCACGGTAGGCCGGGAGGCGTCGCTCCAGTCGAGGGTGAAGGTATAGATGCCTTTCACTTCGTCGGCCGAGCCGGAGGCGTTGAACCACTCGCCGGCGTTGTAGCCGTTGGCGCCCTCGGTGGCAATCATCGGGAGCAGCCCGGCGGCGATGTCCGTGGCGGGGTCTTGCGAGAAGGTGTAGTAGTTGCGGTATTCATTGTCTTCCGACTCCTTGGCGGCGAGAAACCAGGGATGGTCCTTGCCCGTGTGGTTCAGCACATAATCCAGGTAAATCTTGATGCCGCGGCTGTGCGCTTCGCTCAACAGGTGCTCGAAGTCGGCCATTGTGCCCAATTGGGGATTGACGGCGGTGTAGTCCGTCACGTCATAGCCGTGGTAGGACATGGCGGGATGGATAGGCGAGAGCCACAGGGCACTGACACCCAGCTGTTGCAGGTAGTCCAGCTTGGAAGCGACGCCGCGGAGGTCGCCCCAGCCGTCGCCGTCACTGTCGGCAAAGGAGTAGACCAGCAGTTGGTAGGTGATGCCGGCACGCCGCTCATTGTCCCACGAATCAGGCGCGGGGGTGACGGCGACCCATTCGGTGTTGTCATCGTTGCCGCCGCCTTGCGGGTCATCGGGTGGGGTAACGGGATTGTCGTCGCTGCATGCGGCGGACAGTAGGAGCAGGCTTCCCAAGAGGAACCAGGCCAGTAGATGTTTGAAAGATATGTTCATTGTTCGTTAAAGTAAGGGATTAAACTTGAGAAAGCGCCCGGAAAAACTTCTCAATGCCTTGGGAAAAGTTGTCTTTGCCTTAAGGAAACTTCATTTCCAGCCTAAAAATGTGTATTTCCAGCCTAGAAATGTACATTTCCAGCTTAGAGCTCTGCATTTCCAGCCTGGAAATAGAGTTTTCTTATTACATTCACAGCTTTTTCCAAGGGCTTTGGAGACTTTTTCTAGGGCTAATGATGTTTTTAGAAAAGAAAAGGCTGCCGTCTGGTCAATGGTACCAGACGACAGCCTAAATCTGAATTTATTTTGTTATGAACTTAGGTCAGTTCTTGGTGACTACCAGTTTTTGCTCCACTTTGTTGAAATACCATTTGATGGTGTAGCTACCGGCTTCGTTGGCAATGAAGTTGCCGTCGCCGTTGTCGGCCACGTCGCCTTCAAACTTCAATTGGCCGGGGCCTTTGTCGTTCTCCCACTTCTCGTCGGGACGAATCTTCCAGGTGTTGCCGGCGGGCATGTCGAGGGTAGCGGTCAGGTAGGCAGCGTTGTTTTCGTCATAAGCCAGCGTCATCTTGGTGTCGCCGCTGCCCCAGCCGTT
>DXBX01000038.1 GCA_019116285.1 Candidatus Bacteroides merdigallinarum | reverse complement strand
TTTATCAGCTTGTATGACCCTGCGCACGAACACGATGCCTGTGGCGTGGGCATGATAGTCAACATTCACGGCAATAAGTCGCACGAACTGGTGGATGCCGCCCTCCGGGTGCTGGAGAACATGAAGCACCGCGGTGCCGAGGGGGCCGACAACAAGACCGGCGACGGGGCGGGCATCCTGCTCCAGATTCCCCATGAGTTCATCCTCCTGCAGGGCATACCCGTGCCCGAGAAGGGCAAATATGGCACCGGCCTGGTCTTCCTGCCCAAGGACAAGGACGAGCAGTCGGCCATTCTGCGCATCATGATTGAAGAGATTGAGCGCGAGGGTCTCACTCTGATGCACCTGCGCTCCGTCCCCGTCAATTCCTCCATCCTGGGGCAAAGCGCGGCGAAGACCGAACCGGACATCAAGCAGGTGTTCGTCACCGGGGCCACGGACGTGGAGAATCTGGACCGCACGCTCTACCTCATCCGCAAGAAGATAGAACGGCGCGTGTCGCACCGGGATTTCTACATCGTCTCGCTCTCCAGCAAGAGCATCATATATAAAGGTATGTTGTCATCCGTGCAGGTGCGCCAATACTTCCTCGACCTGACACAGCCCTACTTCACCAGCGGACTGGCCATCGTGCACTCCCGCTTCAGCACCAACACCTTCCCCACGTGGAGCTTGGCTCAGCCGTTCCGCCTGCTGGCACACAACGGCGAAATCAACACCATCCGCGGCAACCGGGGCTGGATGGAGGCCAGGGAGAGCGTGCTGTCCACGCCTGCCCTGGGCGACATCAAGGCCATCCGCCCCATCCTGCAACCCGGTATGAGCGACAGTGCCTCGCTGGACAACGTGCTGGAGTTCTTCGTGATGTCCGGCCTCAGCCTGCCCCATGCCATGGCGATGCTGGTGCCCGAATCGTTCAATGACAAGAACCCCATCAGCGAGGACCTGAAGGCTTTCTATGAATACCACTCCATCCTGATGGAGCCGTGGGACGGTCCCGCCGCCCTGCTCTTCAGCGACGGACGCTATGCGGGCGGCATGCTGGACCGCAACGGCTTGCGCCCCGCCCGCTACCTCATCACCAAGAACGACATGATGGTGGTGGCCAGCGAGGCGGGCGTCATCAGCTTCGAGCCGGAGAACATCAAGGAGAAAGGCCGCCTGCAACCGGGCAAAATCCTGATGGTGGACACGCAGGAGGGCCAAATCTACTATGACGGCCCGCTGAAGGAGCAACTGGCTTCCGCCCGACCCTACCGCCGCTGGCTGTCTGCCAACCGCATTGAGCTGGACGCCCTGCGCAGCGGGCGTAAGGTGGAGAATGCCGTGCCGGACTACAACCGCCGCCTGCGCGCCTTCGGCTTCACCCGCGAGGATGTGGAGCGCATCGTGATGCCGATGTGCACCACGGGTGCCGAACCCACGGCCTCCATGGGCAACGACACACCCCTGGCCGTCCTCTCGGACTTGCCGCAACTGCTGTTCAACTATTTCCGCCAGCAGTTCGCCCAAGTCACCAATCCGCCCATCGACCCCATCCGCGAGGAACTGGTGATGTCGCTGACGGAGTACATCGGTGCCGTGGGCAACAACATCCTCCAGCCCGACGAGAGCCATTGCAAGATGGTACGCCTGCCGCATCCCATTCTGACCAACACGCAATTGGATATCCTCTGCCACATCCGCTACAAGGGCTTCCAGGCCGTCAAGCTGCCGATGCTCTTCCCCGCAGGCGGGGGCAAGGCCGGATTGCAGGAAGCCTTGGCGGAACTGTGCCGCCGGGCGGAAGAAGCGGTGACGGAAGGGGCCAACTACCTCATCCTGACCGACCGCGACGTGGATGCCGCCCATGCGCCCATCCCCTCGCTGCTGGCCGTCAGCGCGGTGCACCACCACCTGATAAGCGTGCAGAAGCGTGTGCAGACCGCCCTCGTGGTGGAGAGCGGCGAAATCCGCGAGGTGATGCACGCCGCCCTCCTGCTGGGCTACGGCGCCAGCGCCATCAACCCCTACATGGCCTTTGCCGTGCTGGACGACCTGGTGCGCCGCGGCGACGTGCAACTGAACTACGAGACGGCGGAGAAGAATTACATCAAGGCCCTTTGCAAGGGACTTTACAAGATAATGAGCAAGATGGGCATCAGCACCATCCGTTCCTACCGCGGCGCGAAGATATTCGAGGCCGTGGGCGTGGGCGGGGAGCTGCTGAAGAACTATTTCGGCACGCCCGCCTCCACCATCGGCGGCATCGGCCTGGAGGAGATTGCGCGGGATTACGCCGTCTTCCATCAGGCCGGATTCGCCCCGGACGAAGTGGAGGATTTGTTGCCCCACGTCGGGCAGATGTCCTACCGCAAAGACGGCGAGCAACATGCCTGGAATCCCGACACCATCAGTGCTCTGCAACTGGCCACCCGCCTGGGCAGCTACGCCAAGTTCAAGGAGTTTACCCGGCTGGTGGACGAGAAGGAGCATCCTGTCTTCCTGCGCGACTTCTTCCGCTTCCGCCGCCAGCCGATACCCGTCGAGCAGGTGGAGCCGGTGGAAGAGATTGTCAAGCACTTCGTCACGGGCGCCATCTCCTTCGGTGCCATCAGCCAGGAGGCGCACGAGGCTTTGGCCTTGGCGATGAACAAGCTGGGCGCGCGCAGCAACACGGGCGAGGGAGGCGAGGACAATGCCCGCTTCCACGGCAGTCAGGACGGCATCTCCCTCTGCAGCAAGACCAAGCAGGTGGCTTCGGGCCGCTTCGGCGTGACCACGGAATACCTGGTGAACGCCGAGGAGATACAAATCAAGGTGGCGCAGGGAGCCAAGCCCGGCGAAGGCGGCCAGCTGCCCGGCTTCAAGGTGGACCGGGTGATAGCCCGCACGCGCCACTCCATCCCCGGCATCTCCCTCATCTCGCCCCCGCCGCACCATGACATCTACTCCATCGAGGACCTGGCACAGCTCATCTTCGACCTGAAGAACGTCAATCCCCG
>DXBX01000037.1 GCA_019116285.1 Candidatus Bacteroides merdigallinarum | reverse complement strand
GTCGCACCCGACATGACACACATCCCGCAAGCAAAGGCAAGCACCGCCACGTTAAGGCCCGGCTTCCACGGCACGGTGGTAGATGGCGCGGAGGTTGCGCAGGTAGAAGGAGACGGTGTTGAGGGCCAGGCCCTGCCGTTTCAACCAGGCCTCGTAGCGGCCCATCAGGTCGGAGTCGATCCCGGCGAAAGACAGGTCGCGGTCGGAACCATAAAACCGCAGGAAGCTGTGGAGGGAGGTGGTGTAGGTCTCGGCCAGGCGCTCTTGCCCGGAGTGCTTCAGCCGCCGGGCCAGGTGGCGGACGAAGCTGCAGAGGAAGCCCGCGTCGTCCGCCGATGTCCGGAAGGCGTCCACGACCTGCCCGGCCGTATAGTCCTTGCCGGAGCGGTCCAACTGTCGGATGAGTTCCCGCAGCCGCTCCAGGTCTTTCCGCACCTGTTCTTCCAAGGTGCGGAGGTAGCGCAGCCGCGCCGGGTTGCCGGTGTCCCGGAGGATGATTGTCCCGCGGGCGTCCCATTCGCCGGCATACAACTTGTGGCCGGTGCCTATCTGCCGGGACACCCGCTGATGGGTCACCCGGTAGTAGAGGGTGCCTTCCTTGCCCGGTACCATGGAAGGACGGAATCTTGCTGTTACTGTAGCCATATAAATTGCCAATTGATAGTTGAATATTGGCAATTATAGCTTTTATAGGGGAAAATCGGGCACGCCGGGGGGATGGGAATTATTTCTTTAGCAGGATTTGTTGTAGCAATACCGGTTCGTTGGTAGTGATGAAATCCACGCCGTGGCCGATGAGCCATTGCATATCTTCGGCCTTGTTGACGGTCCAGGCATTGACCTTCAGGCCGAGGCGGTGGCATTGGTCTATCCATTCGGGGTGTTGGCGGAAGACGCTGAAGTGATAGTCGGCGCCGGCACAGCCCCAGTCCTTGAGGGTTTGCGGATCGACATCGCCCTCCAGGTAGTAGACTGGCGTACCCTGCGGGGCGAGGCGGATAAACTCGCGGGTGGCATGGCGCGAGAAGGAGATATACTCCGTGCGTGCATCCAATCCCAGTTCGTGTACCATCCGGACGATGCCCTCGACGGCACGGGTCTCCTGTTCGGGGGTGCGGTGGGACTTCAGTTCGAGGATCAGGCGGGTGTGGAGGGTGCGGGCACGCTCCAGGTACTGGCGCAGGGTGGGGAGGGATTCGCCGTTTTCCAGGCGGATGGCGGTGCAGACGGCCACGGTGGCATCTTGTACCGTGACGCCGCGGAATGTGTCGTCATGGTTCACCACCAATTGGTTATCGCTGGTCAGCCAGACATCAAACTCCGAGCCGTAGCACCGGATGGAGTCTGCCTTCACCAGGGCGGCGAGGGAGTTCTGTGCCGAGCCGGGCGTCTTCCAGAAGCCGCGGTGGGCAATGACTTGTGTAGATTGTTGGGCCTGCGTGGTGCCAAGGGTGGCCAGCAGCAGGGCGGAGGTCAGTAGGATTGCTTTCAGTTTCATAAGTGTCATGCTTAGTGTATGGATTACTTTTGCAAAGGTATGATTTATGCGGGAGGTCTGTATGAGGCCTCTGTTACATTTCTGTTAAATCTGTGCCTGTAGGATAAAAAATGAGAGTTCCCGGCCTCACGGCTGAGAACTCTCTCCAGAGGATATGTGACAATGAACTTGTCACCTTGGGATGTCCAAGTGATGTTTATTTCTTATGCCGGTTGGCACGCTTGTGGCGTATCTCGGCTTTCATCTTGGCGGCACCGGATCCGTGAAGTCCTGTGATGTAGGTCTTCTTCTTGGCCTTGGTCTTGATCTTGGGCTCTTCCTTGGGGCGTTCCTTATGTCCTTTGAAGACGATGCCGCCCGTCATGGCTTTTTCTATCTCCTGGTTCATATTATTGTACTGTTGCTTTCAGAATTTCACCTACATACGTGCGTGGCATGCCTTCGGGTGTCTCGGGCGAGGCCAGCTTGCGGCACTGCAACTCGACACTGGGGACGGTGCTGCCATTGGGATAGAAGCGGACGGTGTAGGTATCCGTGCTGTCCAGCAGGTCATGCGACTGTTCGGGCGAGAGGATGGTGAACACCACACGGCGTCCGTTCATCCGTCCCAACGAACCGCCGGCATTGGCAGTCATCATGGTCTGGTTGAAGGGGTCGTCGCCGATGACAATGACCAGACGGCCGGCATTGGGTTGGATGAGGTCGTCGGACAGTTCGTCGGGCGAGGCCTGCTTCGTGGCGGCCGGCGCCGGAGTGGGGGAGACGACGGGAGCGGTCGGTGTGGCCTTGGCGGGTTGTACCGTCACCTTGTTTTTAGGCGTGATGACCACCTGGCGTTTGGGGGTGGCAGCCTCTTGCACAGCCTCCGGAGCGGGCTCTACGGCCGTTTCATCGGGCACGGCGCTGAGGGCATCGGCAGCCTGCTGGAAGAGGTTGTCCATATAGTCCACGGTCTTGCGGCGCCACTTGGCCAGTCCGCGCACCAGCTTGGTCTGCGACTTGTTCAGTGCGTATTTGTCGGTGATCCACTCCTCGGCGGTGTATCTCTCCTCACCCTCGCGGTAGATGTAGCGGATCTTCTCCACGTGGAAGGTGCAGGCCTCGGGTTGGCAGAGGACGGTGAACTGTGCGAGGAGGCGCGTGCGGTCCAGCGAGAGGGCGTTGGAGCTGAAGACAATCCACTCGTCCACCGTGCCCACGATCTGTCCCTTCTCCTTATTGCTATAGAGCACGCGGCTGTCGTTCTTGTTCTCCTTGAGGCGGGCGTCCATCCACTGCAGCATGCGGTCGAACACTTCGTCTTGCGTCATGCCGGGGATGCTATATTCCTTGGTAAAGACTACTTTGCCGTTCTCTTCGGGTACGGCCCCCGCGAGGTAGCGGGCGTCTTCATTCTTCTCTTGTGCCTGTGCGGCCGGACCGATGAGGAGGAGGCACAGCAGCAGGCTTGCGATAGTTGTCAGCTTCTTCATTGTAGATATGTATAAAGGTATGTTTGTATGAATTGGGTGCAATGATACGAAAAACCTCGGACAAGTGCCCCCTGCGGGCTGTTATTTTTAGTAAAAAGTACCACTTATGGCGTGTAATTCACCAGGTAGAGCGTCCCCGTGGCGCGGGTGAAGGCCGTGTAGAGCCAGCGGAAGAAGTCGGGCGTCAGGTACTCTTCGGGCATCGTGGCCTGGTCCAGGAAGACGTTACGCCACTGTCCGCCCTGCGCCTTGTGGCAGGTGACGGCATAGGCATACTTCGCCTGGAGGGCATTGTAGTACGGGTCGGACTTGAGGCGCTTCATCCGTTCGGACTTGGTGGGGATGTCGGCATAGTCCTCCAGCACGGCGTGGAACAGGCGGTCGGCCTCGTCGCGGGTCAGGGCGGGGGCATCGCTGTGCAGGGTGTCCAGCAGGAGGGTGGTCTCCAGTTCCAGGTCGTTGTTGTCCGGCAGGCGGAGGGTCACGTCGGCAAAGCGGAACCCGTAGAGCTCGCGGGTGTGGCGGACGCGGCGGACGATGGCGGTCTCGCCGTTGGCGATGAAGTCGGTGTCCTTCTCCCGGCCCGTCCAATAGTAGTTGTTCTTGGCCACCATCAGCAGGTCGCCCCCCTCCAGCTCCTCCTCGCGCCAGAGGATGCGGCGGCGGATGCCCTCGTTGTAGAGGTTGGCCCGGCGGTTGCTGCGGCAGATGACGATGGTCTCGTCCATGCCGTCCTTGGCGTAGCAGTCCTCCAGCGCCTCTATCAGCTCCGTGCCCGGCAGGGGGCGAATGTCGGCGAAGCCCTCCAGGCGGATGGGGGGCAGGACGGCGAAGTCCTCGCCGGCGATGGCCTCCCGCAGGCGGGTGGCGTTCCACAGGATGCCCGACTCCGCCTCCTGCCTCACCACCTGCGTCAGGTCCGTCTCCGTCACCCGGAGGCCATAGCCCCGCAGGGCGTCGGCGCAGAGGGCGGGGCTGAGCTCCTCGCCCACGGGCGGCAGCTGGGCCGTGTCGCCCGTCAGGAGCAGGCGGCAGCCCTGGCCGCTGTAGACGAAGTGCACCAGGTCGTCCAGCAGGCGGCCCGTGCCGAACATGGCGCCGGACAGTCCCTCGTTGGCAATCATCGATGCCTCGTCCACGATGAAGAGGGTATGCGTGGCCAGGTTATTGTTCAGGGTGAAGTTGCCCCCCTCGCCGTTGAAGGCCCGCTGGCGGTAGATGCGCTTGTGAATGGTGAAGGCGGGGCACCCCGCATAGGCCGCGAAGACCTTCGCCGCCCGGCCCGTGGGAGCCAGCAGCACCACCTTTTGCTTCAAGGTGTCCAGCGTACGCACCAGGGCACCGATGAGCGATGTCTTGCCCGTGCCCGCATAGCCCCGCAGGATGAAGGCCCCCTCCGGGTCGGTGGACGTGAGGAACGCCGCCAGCAGTCCCAGCGCCCGGTCCTGGTCCGGCGTGGGCGTGTGGGGGAAGTGGGAGCGCACCTGTTTTTCCAGATAGTTGTGTAGCATTACTTGTATAATTCTCTATTTTGTCCTACATTTGCGCCGCGAATATAGCAAACTCAAGTGACATTCCCGGCATCCGCGGGAGAATAACTACTCATGAATCATTGCCTATGACAGATTTCAACCTCTCGGAACAATACACCTTGTCCGTCCGTGTGGATGCGGACGGCCTGGCCTTCTCGGTGTTCAACCCCCTGAGCGGGGAGGAGACCTGCGAGGACTGGCCCGTGGACGAGTCCCTGCCCCTGGCCGCCAACCTGCGCCGGGCCTTCGAGACCTGGGAGTGGCTGGGGCGCCCCTACCGGCAGGTGTACGTGCTGGCGGCCACCCCCCGCTTCACCCTGATGCCCCTGGAGCTCTTCGAGGACGAGCAGGCCGAAGCGGTGTTCTACTTCAACCACCCCCGCCGCCCCCACGAGGAGGTGCGCTACGACATCCTGCACCGCAACAACCTCGTGGTCCTCTACGGCGTGGACCGCAGCGTGTGCGACTTCGTGCAGGAGCGGTGGCCCGGCGCCACCCTCCGGGCGCAGGTCTCCCCCCTGCTGGACCTCTTTGCGGAGAAGAGCCGCCAAGGCAACACGCGCAAGATGTACGTCCAGGTACACCGCGAGCGGACCGAGGTCTTCTGCTACGACGGGGGACGCCTCCTCCTGTGCAACTCCTATCCCTGCACCCGCGACGAGGACCGCGCCTACTACCTGCTCTGCGCCTGGAACACCCTGGGCTTCGACCAGGAGCGCGACGAGCTGCACCTCTGCGGACGGGCCGCCCGGGGCGACGACTGGGTACGCGGACTGGGGAAGTTCGTGCGACGGGTGTTCGTGGCACAGGCCGGGGTACGGATGGACTTCCTGGGGATAAGGAGGGAATGACCGCCCTCCCCCTTCTTAACTCCTTAACTTCTTAACTTCTATTCATCCTATGCGAGTAATCAGTGGCATCTACAAGCGGCGGCACTTCGACGTGCCCCGCACATTCAAGGCACGTCCCACCACGGACTTTGCCAAGGAGAACCTCTTCAATGTATTGACCTCCAATTACTATGACTTCGAGGAAGACGGGGTGGAGGCCCTCGACCTCTTTGCCGGCACGGGCAGCATCAGCCTCGAGCTGGTGTCCCGCGGCTGTGCCCGGGTGGTGTCCGTCGAGAAGGACCGCGACCACTACGCCTTCATCTGCCGCGTCATGCGCGAGCTGAAGGAGGAACGGTGGCTCCCCGTACACTCCGACGTGTTCCGCTTCCTGCGCACCACGCACAGCGCCTTCGACCTGGTCTTTGCCGACCCGCCCTACGAGCTGAAGGAGCTGCCGACCCTGCCCGACCTTGTCCTGGGGGGCACCCTGCTGAAGCCCGGCGGGCTCTTCATCCTGGAGCACGGCAAGCGCAACACCTTCGACACCCACCCCCGCTTCGTGGAGCACCGGGCCTATGGCAGTGTCAACTTCTCCTTCTTCCGCTGACGGGGGAACCGTAGGGGCGGGGCTTGCCCCCGCCCTTGGTATGGGTATATATAAATGAAAAGGGGCGGCCGCAAGGGCCGCCCCTACTTCGTTCGGGGGGTTAGTTACCTGCCGGGATGTTCATATTGGCACCGCCGGTGGCTTCTGTCGTGCCCCACTGCAAGATGTCGAGGTCGCCCAGTGTCACCTCTGCCTTATTCAGCTGCAGGGTGAAGTTATACTGCGTATTGGCCTTGGTGGTGACCGTCTCCGTGGGCCGGTACGTATAGGTCGTGCCGTCCTCCGTGGTGATGACGATGTTGCCCAGGGTCTCGCCCGGCAGCAGGATGGCGCGGTAGGTGGTGCCGTTGAGGTACGTGGTGATGGGGGACGTGGTGCCTGCGGCATCAGCCGTCACCTCACCCGTGGCCAGGTCCAGCGTGCCGGACGTGTGGTAGCTGCCGGAGAGTACTACGTCGGTGATGTCGGGCAGGGGGTCGGTGGCACCATAGCCTGCGCCCTTCTCCAGCGTGATGTTCACCACGCTCATGCAGTGGCCCATCTCTATCGTTACACTGCTCTGTGCCTTGCCGCTGAAGGTGCCGTAGAGGATGTTGCGGGAGGCCTCATCCGTGGCGGTCTGCATGGCGGGGAGGGTGACGGGCACCTGGTAGCCGGTCACACCGTCCGCATAGGGATAGTAGGCATAGAGGGTGTGATGGTCCGCCGTGTTCTGCCAGTAGAGGGACTCGCCGGAGAAGGCGTTGCCCTGCCACGTGGTTTGGGCGATGGACGAGGTGATGGGGACTTGTGCCGTGGCGCCGTCGGTCCAGGCGAGGTAGAGGCCTATCTCGTCGGCGGAGGCGAAGTCGGTGCCGTCAATGGCCACCTTGGTGTCCGCCGTCACGGGGGCGGCGGGGCTGAGGCGGAGGTCAATGGGACGGGTGATGTCCACGATGTCGGGTTGGTTGTCCTCGTTGGTGCAGGCGGTGGCCAGCAGGAGGGCGGAGGCTGCCAGGAGCAGCGGTTTCAAGGGATAGTTCATATCATTCCAGTATTAAAGGGTTATCTATAGGGGTTATTGTACTTCCATGTCCGCCCCGCCCCCGGCATCATCCGCAGGGGTCCAGCCGTCTATGCTGAACAGGGGGCCGACGGGGGTGGGATCGGGTTCGGGCTCGGGCTCGGGCTCAGGCTCGGGTTCCGGTTCGGGATCCGGGTCGGGGGTAGGCTCGGGCTCGGGCAGGGTGATGCCGGCCTCCAGCCGGAAGCCGTCGGGGGGCAGGGAGGTGCCGCCCTCGGAGTCGAAGTCCGCGAGGTCCCCGGTGAGGTCGAAGTCCTGGGTGTCGGTGTTACCGTCCGTGTCGATGAGGGTGATGCGGAGGCGGTACTCGGCACCGGGCACGAGGCCCAGCAGTCGGGCGGAGGCGGTGAAGGCCGTGCCGTCATAGGTGAACTCCAGGCGGGCGGTGCCGCTGTCCGGGTCATCCTCCGCACGGGTGGCAGCCTCGAGGGCCGCTGCCTGCACGGGGTCCACCACGCGGGAGCGGCGCACGCCGGTGAGGGTGGCGGTGAGGCGGCGCACCCGTTCGGCTTGTCCCCCGTCCACGCGGAGGGCGAGGGTCAGCAGGCGGGTCTGGGGCTGCATGGTGAGGGGGATGGAGGTCTCGCGGCCGGCCTGCACGTCAAAGTCGGCATAGCCCGTCCACAGCTCGCCCACGTCGGGGAGGACGGGGCCGTAGCCCTCCACGCGGGCGGTGCCGTACTCCAGGGTGAGGTTGGGCGAGCCGGGGGTGTAGGCAAAGGCGTGGTATGTGCCGGGCGTGAGGCTTCCGGGCCAGAAGATGCCCAGGTTGAGGCGCCCGTCGTCGGTGTAGGCCATCACCTGGGTGCGGACGGCCCGTCCCTCCGCGCCGTCCCACGTGGGGGACACGGAGACGCTGCCGGGGCGCGGGGTGGGCATGGTGATCTGCGGCTCGTTGTCATAGCAGGCGGCCAGGGCCAGGAGGGAGAGGCCGCAAAGGATGGGGGGTAGTTTATGGGTCATAATGATGTAGGGTTAGTTAGTGGTTTCGGGCCAGTGGCCGGAATAGTTGGCGGGGTCGAGGTAGTTGCCGCCGGTGTAGCCATAGTGGATGGTTTGCCAGGTGACGCCTTCTAGCTTCGGCATCTCGCTCGGTAGCGTCTGTATCGCTGAGGAAGAGGGTGGTGAGGGCAATGCAATTTGTAAAAGGAGTGTTTCCAAGTTGAACGTTCTTGGGCAGGCAGATCCTGGTGAGTTTGATGCATATCCCGAAGGCATTGTTTCCTATATTTGTGGCTAGAGGCAGACTGATATTGGAGAGCTCACTGTCACTATAGAAGGCCATGTTTCCTATAGATGTGGCCTGTGGCAGATTGACGGTGGTAAGTGCACGACAGCCTATGAAGGCTGCATTTTCTATGGATGTGGCCTCCGGCAGGCTGACAGTTGTAAGCTTACTGCACCTCAGGAAGGCTCCATTTCCTATGGATTTGGCCTTTGGCAGGTTGACGGTGACAAGGTTAGTGCAATAATTAAGTGCACTTGTCCCTATTTCCGTTACATCCATGAGCAGGAGATCTGTTATGTTATTATGTCCCCTAATAGTCGTCATATCCGTGTCATCTAGTTCCCCCAGTATCATTACCTTTTCGGTATTATTCATCGGCCATACCGTAGATAGCTGTCCCTCTGCAGGGCAGACAATGGCGGTGTAACCCGGCATATCGCACGCCGTCACCAATGTCCCCGCCGCCAGCATTGCCGTCACCTTATATACCTTGTCGGAGATGAACTGGAACTCTTCTGTATGGCCGACGGGCGTCAGATACCCCTCATAGACCACATTGTCCGCCGTGTAGAGGGTGTAGAACGTCTCGCCGTCCTTCACCGTGACCGGCTGCCCGGAGGTGGATACTACCTGCACCTTTACCAGCGCATGGAGCAGGGTGAGGGGGAGGCTCTGCGTGGCCTTGGTTGTGAGCGGCCCGGTGGTGGTGCGTATCTCCTCATACTTTGTCAGGTTGTCTGCCGTCCACTCTGTGGGGAGGGGGGATTAGTTATGTCCGCATTTGCGGGGCTGATGGCGGTGAACAAGTATTTGTTCTGCGTGTCGGGCCAGAGGAGGGGGGGCGGTGGATGTCCAGCCGTTGGTTGCGGAGTAGGTGTAGACGGCCTCTTGCAGAGTGTTTTGGTTCGCGTCGGCCATGGTTACCTTCATGGTGCTGCCGTTCTTGGGGAAGTTGGTCTCCGGGTTGTCGGCCTTGGTTTGTGCGATGCCTGCGGGTGTGACGGATAGTCCGGTGGCGGTGAAGCGGACGGGTTGCCCGGTGAGGTCGCCGTCCGGGGTGGCGGTGGATGGGGTGTCCGTGTCGTCGGCGCAGGCGGCCATCAGGAGGGCGAGGGCCGGGAGGGCGAGGAGGCGGAGGTAGTGGGTGGTTTGGTTCATATTTATATGTTGTATTGGTTTCTAACGTTGGTAACTTAATTCTCCTCCTCCCCGGAGGAGGGGAATTGGGATACCCCGGTTACAGCAGGGGCGAGAGGAGGCGTACGATGCTCTCCAGGGCCTTCTGCCGTCTGGGGCGCTTCTCCCACTGCCGGAGGGAGAGCTGGCGGCATTGGCGCTGGTCCTGCAGGAAGACCTCGCGCATCAGCAGGGCGGTCTCGGTGTCGTAGATGAAGGCGTTGACCTCGAAGTTGTGCTCGAAGCTGCGGAAGTCCATGTTGGTGGAGCCTACGGTGGAGAGGCAGTCGTCGGACACCATGAGCTTGGAGTGGAGGAAGCCGGGGCGGTAGAGGTAGACCTTGACGCCGGCACGGAGCACGTCGGCCAGGTAGGAGCGCGAGGCGAGCTGGGTGAGGCGGCTGTCGGTGCGGGCGGGTAGCATGAGGCGCACGTCCACCCCGCTGAGGGCGGCTGTCTGGAGGGCGGCCAGCAGGGGGTCGGTGGGGAGGAAGTAGGGGGTCTGGATGTAGAAGTAGCGGCGGGCGGAGGCGATGGCCATGAGCAGGCCTTGCATGATCTCGCGCCAGGGGCCCACGGGTTCGCTGGTGACCACCTGGACGAGGGAGGTGCCGGCGGGGGTGTCTATGCGGGGGAAGTACCTGGCGTCGGTCATGAGCATGCGGTCCACGAAGTACCAGTCCAGCAGGAAGGCGGTCTGCAGGCCGTGCACGGCCCTGCCACGCAGTCGCAGCTGGGTGTCGCGCCAGCAGCCCCAGTCGAAGCCGCGGACGTAGCGCTCGGCCAGGTTCATGCCTCCCACGAAGCCCACCTGTCCGTCCACGACCACCACCTTGCGGTGGTTGCGGTAGTTGACCTTGTTGGTGAAGTGGGGGAAGCGTACCTTGAGGAAGCTGCGCACCTCGATGCCTGCCTCGCGCATCGTCTCGAAGAAGCGGTGGGGGACGTGCCAGCAGCCCACGTCGTCATAGATGACCCTCACCTCGACGCCGGCACGGGCCCGCTCCATCAGTGCGTCGCGCACCAGGCGGCCCACGGCGTCGTCCTCGATGATGTAGGTCTCCAGGTGGATGTGCCGGCGGGCGCGGCCCAGCTCTTGCAGCAGGGCCTGGAGGTAGGTGTAGCCCGAGGTGTAGGTCTGCACGTCGTTGCCCTCGAAGGGGAGGGACTGGTTGACGTGGCGGAAGAGGGTGATGAGGCGGGCATAGGCCTCGGGCAGGGCCTCGGGGGGCTGGGAGAGGTATTCGGCCATGGGCTTCTTGAGCAGGTGGTTGTAGACCTTCTTGCCGATGATGCGCTCGTGGCGACGGCTGCGGCCGAAGAAGATGTAGAACACCAGTCCCACGACGGGCAGGAAGACGAGCACCAGTATCCAGGCCATGGTCTTCACGGGGTTGCGGTTGTCCATGACGATGACCAGGATGGTGCCGATGATGAGGACCCAGAATACCAGGTCGAAGGCCACGGCGGCCAGTTGCTGTATGAGGAGGTTCCAGTCCATGTCTGTAGTTGATGGTTGGTAGTCTGTGGGAGGCAAAGGTAGGTAATCCGTCGGAGGTGTGCAAGGGGGCGGGCCATATATTGACAGATTGCCGCCTGTATTTCCCTCCTGCCTATCTTTTTGCAGGGAATACTTCTTTGTATGGGAAATATTGCCTACATTTGCCCCCCGAACACCAAATACCATACAATTATGAAGGAAAGACAGAAACGATTCATGCTGCCCGAGGAGGAGATTCCCCGGTACTGGTATAACATTCAGGCGGACATGGTGAACAAGCCCCTGCCCCCGCTGAACCCCGCCACCCGCGAGCCCCTGAAGCCGGAGGACCTCTATCCCGTCTTCGCCGAGGAGCTGTGCCGCCAGGAGCTGAACCAGACGGACCAGTGGATCGAGATCCCCGAGCCGGTGCGCGACATGTACAAGTACTACCGCAGCACGCCCCTGGTGCGTGCCTACGGCCTGGAGGAGGCCCTGGGTACGCCGGCGCATATCTACTTCAAGAACGAGAGCGTCAGCCCCATGGGGTCGCACAAGCTCAACTCCGCCCTGGCGCAGGCCTACTACTGCAAGCAGGAGGGCGTGACCAACGTCACCACCGAGACCGGTGCCGGACAGTGGGGCTGTGCCCTGTCTTACGCCGCCCGCCTCTTCGGCCTGGAGGCTGCCGTCTACCAGGTGAAGATCAGCTACGAGCAGAAGCCCTACCGCCGCAGCATCATGCAGACCTACGGGGCACAGGTCACCCCCTCGCCCTCCATGTCCACCCGCGCCGGCAAGGACATCCTGACCGCCCACCCCAACCACCAGGGCTCGCTGGGCACCGCCATCTCCGAGGCCATCGAGCTGGCACGCACCACGCCCCACTGTAAGTACACCCTGGGCTCCGTCTTGAGCCACGTCACCCTCCACCAGACCATCATCGGCCTGGAGGCGGAGAAGCAGATGGCCCTGGCCGGCGAATACCCCGACATGGTCATCGCCTGCTTCGGCGGAGGCTCCAACTTCGGGGGCATCGCCTTCCCCTTCATGCGCCACACCATCCTGGAGGGCAAGCAGACAAGATATATCGCCGCCGAGCCGGCCTCCTGCCCCAAGCTGACCCGCGGACAGTTCCGCTATGACTTCGGCGACGAGGCGGGCTACACCCCCCTGCTGCCCATGTTCACCCTGGGCCACAACTTCGCCCCCGCCAACATCCACGCCGGCGGCCTGCGCTATCATGGGGCGGGCGTCATCGTCAGCCAGCTGCTGAAGGACGGGCTGATGGAGGCCGTGGACATCCAGCAGCTGGAGTCGTTCGAGGCCGGGTGCCTCTTCGCCAAGGCCGAGGGCATCATTCCCGCGCCGGAGTCCTGCCACGCCATCGCCGCCACCATCCGCGAGGCCAACCGCTGCAAGGAGACGGGCGAGGAGAAGGTCATCCTCTTCAACCTCTCCGGCCACGGACTCATCGACATGGCATCCTACGACAAGTACCTGGCCGGCGACCTGGTGAACTATGAGCTGACCGACCGGGAGATACAGGAGAACCTGGACGAGATAGACAAGTAAGAACCCGGGCGGGGGCAAGCCCCGCCCCTACACCGATAAACGAATAACCCTATGCATATCATAGAACTGAGTGGCACCGAAGATGAGCTCTACCGCCTGGTGGGTCCCCTGGTGATGGACCCCGCGGTGCTGAAGCAGAACTACAACTTCCCCTTCCGCACGTCGACCCGCTTCGTATGGTTCGTGGCGAAGGAAGACTTCTCCGACGTGGTCCTGGGCTTCCTCCCCGTGGAGTGCAAGCGCTCGGGGTACGTCATCAACAACTACTACATCCGGGACAAGAACGCCGCCATGCTCACCGCCCTGCTGGAGAGGGTGCTGTCCGCCTTCTCGGGCACCCCGCTGGAGGCCGTGGCCTTCCGCGAGGATGCCGACACCTTCCGTGCCGCAGGCTTCACCGTGGAGAAGGAGTGGACACGCTACATACGCATGAGAAAGGAGCCCCGGCATGGATCAAGGTAACAGCTACGGCAAGAACGTCTACGAGCTGGCCATGGAGCGCCTGGACATCATCTTCCGGGAGTTCGACAACGTGTGCGTATCCTTCTCCGGAGGCAAGGACAGCGGCGTGCTGCTGCACCTCTGCATGGACTACATCCGCCGCCACTGCCCCGACCGCAAGCTCTGCGTCTTCCACATGGACTACGAGATACAGTACCACCACACCATCGAGTACGTGGACCGCGTCCTGGAGGACAACAAGGACATCCTCGAGGTCTACCGCGTCTGCGTGCCCTTCCGCGTGGCCACCTGCACCTCGATGTACCAGAGCTACTGGCGACCCTGGGACGAGGAGATGCGGGACATCTGGGTCCGGCAGATGCCCGAGGGATGCATGACCAAGGCCGACTTCCCCTTCTACACCCCCGAGATGTGGGACTATGAGTTCCAGATGCACTTCGCCAAGTGGCTCCACCAGAAGAAGGACGCCGCCCGCTCCTGCTACCTCATCGGCATACGCACCCAGGAGAGCTTCAACCGCTGGCGCAGCATACACCTGGCCCGCAAGTACCAGATGTACCACAACTACCGCTGGACCTCCAAGCTGGGCAACGACGTCTACAACGCCTACCCCCTCTTCGACTGGAAGACCGTGGACATCTGGACCGCCAACGGCAAGTTCGGCTACGCCTACAACCACCTCTACGACCTCTACTACATGGCAGGGGTCAGCATCGAGCGGCAGCGCGTGGCCAGCCCCTTCCTCTGCGAGGCCCAGGACAGCCTCAAGCTCTACCGCGTCATCGACCCCAACACCTGGGGCAAGATGATAGGCCGCGTCAACGGCGTCAACTTCACCGGCATCTACGGAGGCACCCGCGCCATGGGCTGGCAGTCCATCCGCCTGCCCAAGGGATATACGTGGAAGGGATTCATGCAGTTCCTCCTCTCCACCCTGCCCGAGGAGACCCGGCGCAACTACCTGCGCAAGCTGACCGTCAGCATCGAGTTCTGGCGCACCAAGGGAGGCGTACTGTCCGAGACCACCATCCAGCGCCTGCGCGACGCCGGCGTGCCCATCGAGGTGATGAACACCACCAACTACAAGACCCACAAGCGCCCCGTGCGCATGGCCTACCTGGATGACATCGACATACCCGAGTTCCGCGAGATACCCACCTACAAGCGCATGTGCATCTGCATACTGAAGAACGACCACGCCTGCAAGTACATGGGATTCGCCCTCACCAAGGAGGAGGCCTACCGCAGGGACAAGATTATGGAACAATTCAAGAACATGATGTTATGAGGAAGAAGAAGCAAGACACCACCGGGGAGACCCCGAGCCTGTTCGGGACACAAGACACTCCCCAAGACACCCCCCAGGATACCCCCCAGGACCCTCCGCAGGAGACCCCGCAGGACACCTACCAAAGCCCCGTGTACAACGTCCGCGCCGTGCCCGTGGAGAAAGTCTTCGCCAACGATTACAACCCCAACGTCGTCGCGCCCCCCGAGATGCGCCTGCTGGAGCTCTCCATCTGGGAGGACGGCTTCACCATGCCCTGCGTCTGCTACTACGAGGCGGACAAGGACCGCTACGTCATCGTGGACGGATTCCACCGCTACCGCGTGCTCAAGACCTCCAAGCGCATCTACGAGCGCGAGAAGGGGCTGCTGCCCGTCGTGGTCATCGAGAAGGACATCTCCAACCGCATGCCTCCACCATCCGCCACAACCGCGCCCGCGGCGCGCACAACATCGAGCTGATGTCCAACATCGTGGCCGAGCTGGACAAGGCCGGCATGTCCGACGAGTGGATCATGAAGAACATCGGCATGGACCGCGACGAGGTGCTCCGCCTCAAGCAGATATCCGGCCTGGCCGAGCTCTTCGCCCACCGCGACTTCACCATCCCCGACCAGAAGGAGGAATATACCTTCAATGCGGACGAGTAGGCGGGGAGGCAGGATATAAATATATAGGCGCGGATGACGCGGATTTCACGGAAGGGTTTAGGTCCGTGTGTCCCGCGCCATCCGCGCCTTGTTTGTAGGGGGATGTTAACCGATAATTTATGGGGGTGATAGGAACGGTGGTAACTTATTTCTCCTCCTCCGGGGAGGTTGCTCTCCCCCGATAACGGGGGAGCCGGAGGGGGTGAGTACCCGAAGGGGGAGGTGGTAGCGGCAACCCAGGTCGGATTTAGCGTTGGTTGCTGCCGCTACCACCCCGGCCTTTGGCCACCCCTCCTCCCCGGAGGAGGGGAAATGGGATACCTTTTCTCGTGCGGGGGTGCTCGCCTATGCTCGTGCGGTGGTGCACGCTTATGCTCGTGCGGTGGTGCACGCTTATGCTCGTGCGGTGGCGCACGCTTATGCTCGTGCAGGGGTGCACGATTACGCTCGTGCGGTGGCGCACGATTCAGATTTTATCCATAGGTGCCTTCTTCGCCCTCTTCCTCACCGCCGCCGGGCTGCTCTGTATCACTGCCCTCACTCTCGGTGGGGGGTACATAGGCGGTACCCACAGCCAGTGGGGTATCGAGTACATAGGTACGTGGCTTCTTGACCATAATACGATTGCTGCCAAACTGCGTCGTCACACTCACTGTCCACAGCCCGTCGGTGACGGTCGTGGGCAGTACGAAGATGAGGCGGGTAGGCTCGTTGATGGTGATGTCGGCGGGGGTGATGCGGATGACCGTGTCGGGGTTCTCCACCGAGGTGAGGGTGACGCCCACGCTGGGGTCGGTGCCCACCACCTTGATGTTCCTGCCCGTCAGGGTGAGGTTCTTGCCCGGGGTGGGGGCGGTGCGGGTCAGGGTGGTGCCGTCGGCGGCACGGGTCTCGGCCACGGCGCCGTTCAGCAGCGGGCCCACCACGGCGGGCTGGGTGAAGATCTCCAGGCGGCAGGCCTGCATGGCCTCGCGCATCTGCGGGCCCTGGGAGATGGTGGCGTAGACCTTCACCTTGTCGTGGTCCACGGGCTTGGAGAGGTCGGCCTTGAGCACGGTGCCCGTGGCGGAGGGCTGGTAGAGGGCGGTGGGGGTGTTGACGATGTAGCCGGAGGCGACGGCCCGGGCCTTGATCTGCTCCGCCCCGTTGAGGATGGCATAGACCTGGTCCTCGTTGAGGTTGTTCTGCGCTGCATACTCGCGGGCGATGGAGCGGAGGTCCAGGGACCCGACGGTCTTGGCACGGAGGTAGTAGTCGTCTTTACGTTCGGTCAGCACGGCTTCATAGGCCATGAGGCTGATAAGGTTCTGGAATGTGGTTGACATAATGCAATATATTTTGGGGGTTAGTAGTGGCAAATGTACGGAGACTCAGTGAGGTATCCAAATGGTCGGGGATGGTTTTTCGGGGGGAGGGGGTGTAAAATATGGGTGCGGGGGTATGGATATTCCGAGAATATTACTACCTTTGCGAGGCTGAACAGTAATAACCAATCATATATACTTATAGTAATTATGGCAACACCCGAATTCAAGTATGCGCCCATGTTCCAGTTGGGCAAGGACGACACGGAGTACTACCTCCTGACCAAGGAGGGCGTGTCGGTGAGTGAGTTTGAGGGCAAACCCATCCTGAAGGTTAGCCCCGAGGCATTGACCCGCCTGACCAATGCCGCCTTCCGCGACGTCAACTTCCTGCTGCGCCGCTCGCACAACGAGCAGGTGGCCAAGATCCTGACCGACCCCGAGGCCAGCGACAACGACAAGTATGTGGCCCTGACCTTCCTGCGCAACGCCGAGGTGGCCTGCAAGGGCAAGCTCCCCTTCTGCCAGGACACGGGCACGGCCATCATCCACGGCGAGAAGGGCCAGCAGGTGTGGACCGGCTTCTGCGACGAGGAGGCCCTGTCCAAGGGAGTCTACAAGACCTACACCGAGGAGAACCTGCGCTACTCGCAGAACGCTCCCCTCACCATGTATGACGAGGTGAACACCCGCTGCAACCTCCCCGCCCAGATTGACATCGAGGCCACGGAGGGCGATGAGTACAAGTTCCTCTGCGTGGTGAAGGGCGGCGGCTCGGCAAATAAAACCTACTTCTACCAAGAGACCAAGGCCCGCATCCAGAACCCGGGCACGCTGGTTCCCTTCCTGGTGGAGAAGATGAAGACGCTGGGCACGGCGGCCTGTCCCCCGTATCACATTGCCTTCGTCATCGGCGGCACCTCGGCAGAGAAGAACCTGCTGACGGTGAAGCTGGCATCGACCCACTACTACGACAATCTGCCCACCACGGGCGACGAGACGGGCCGTGCCTTCCGCGACGTCGAGCTGGAGAAGGAGCTGCTGGCCGAGGCACACCGCATCGGGCTGGGCGCCCAGTTCGGCGGCAAGTACTTCGCCCATGACATCCGCGTCATCCGCCTGCCGCGCCACGGTGCGTCCTGCCCCATCGGCCTGGGCGTGTCCTGCTCGGCCGACCGCAACATCAAGGCTAAGATCAACAAGGACGGCGTATGGATAGAGAAGCTGGATGACAATCCCGGCGAGCTCATCCCCGAGGAACTGCGCAATGCCGGCGAGGGCAATGCCGTGCGCATCGACCTGAACCAGCCCATGAGTAAGATCTGCAAGATACTGTCCCAGTACCCCGTGGCCACGCGCGTCAGCCTGAACGGCACCATCATCGTGGCAAGGGATATCGCCCACGCCAAGCTGAAAGCCCGTCTGGATGCCGGCGAGGACCTGCCGCAGTACTTCAAGGACCATCCCGTGCTCTACGCCGGCCCGGCCAAGACGCCCGAAGGCATGCCTTGCGGCTCCATGGGCCCGACGACGGCCAACCGCATGGACCCCTACGTGGACGAGTTCCAGGACCATGGCGGCTCCATGGTGATGATTGCCAAGGGCAACCGCACGCAGGTAGTCACCGACGCCTGCAAGAAGCATGGCGGCTTCTACCTGGGCAGCATCGGTGGCCCGGCAGCCGTATTGTCCATGAACAGCATCAAGAGCATCGAGTGCGTGGAATATCCCGAACTGGGCATGGAGGCCATCTGGAAGATCCAGGTGGTGGACTTCCCCGCCTTCATCCTGGTGGACGACAAGGGCAACGACTTCTTCCAGCAGCTGAAGCCCTGGGAATGCAAATGCTGATGTGTATTAGTAATAAAATAGGTAAATAGGTAAAAATTGGGTCGGGGGACGTTCCTTGTGAAAGGGGCGTCCCCCTTTTCTATGCCCCGGCGGGCCGTCCGGACTATATCTGCCGGCCCACCCACTTGCCGTACCGGATGTAGAGGTAGCAGAACAGCAGGATGAAGATGCCGTAGACAATGTCGGCGCTCCAGCACAGGGCCACGTCCCAGCGTAGGAAGAGGATGATCCACGTGATGTAGGCCGTGTAGATGGTCAGGCTGCTCAGTTCCAGCACGAGGGCGGTGCGGGTGTTGCCCGTGCCGGACACGGACTGGAAGTAGACGTTGGCGGGGACCAGGGCCAGGTAGGTGAGACACATCACCCAGAGCGAGGGCACGGCGGCTTCCCGCAGGTCGGGCATGTCGGTATAGATGCTCAGGATGAGGTGGGGAAACACGGCGAACAGCACGGCCAGGGGCAGCACGAAGAGGTAGGCCAGGCGGATGTGCTGGCGGATGAGGCCCGGCACCTTGTCCGAGTGGCCCCGCCCGATGAGGTTGCTGGTCAGCGACCCGCAGGTGGAGGCAAAGGCCATCATCACCATGAAGAGGATGCCCGAGGCACTGCGCACGATGTTGGTCACGGCCAGGGCCCGCTCGCCCAGGTGCTCGATGTAGAGGAAGAACAGGAACCACGTGGCCAGGGAGAAGAAGTTCTGTATCATGGTCCAGAAGGACACGTCCAGCATCCGGCGGAGCACATCCGTACGGAAGCGGGGCATGCGGTCCAGGCCGTACTTGCGGACATCCACCCGGCGGCGGGTATAGAGGATGAAGAACAGCAGCGACACGCCCTCTGCCAGGGAGGACCCGATGGCAGCACCCGCGATGCCCAGGGCCGGGAAGCCCAGGTTGCCGAAGATGAGGATGTAGTTGAACACCACGTTGCTCAGCACCATCACGATGGAGTTGAGGGTCAGCGTCTTGGTCTGCACCGTGCCCAGGAAGAAGGCGCGGAAGATGACCGCACTGAACGAGAAGAACGCGCCGAACACGCGCCAGTGCAGGTAGTCCTCGGCGGCGCGGCAGACGGCGGGCGAGGAGATGATGCGCTCCAGTATCATCGGGGAGAAGAAGTAGCTGAGGAGGAACATCACCGCGGCCAGGCATACCTGGAAGTAGATGCCGTGGTAGAACAGTTGGCCGATGGCGCGGTAGTTCTCTTCGCCGTTGCGCCGGGCGATGAGTATCTGCGTGCCGATGCTGAACCCGAAGGCCACCATGAAGATGACCATGTAGAACACCCCGGCGATGGCCGAGGCTCCCAGTTCGACTTCGCCCACGCGGCCCAGGAAGGCGGTGTCCGTCATACCGATCAGCTGCTCCATGATGAGGCTGATGAGGATGGGGTAGGCGATGTGCCAGATTTGGCGGTTGGTGTAGGTAGTCTGTGTCATATGTGTGAATAAGGGTTAGTGCAGAATAAAGGCCGTGTTTCCGCAGAGAGAAGCACGGCCTTGCTAGGAATGGGTGTGATTCTTATCGCTTGCCTTGCTGGGCCAGGCGTTGTTTCTTCATCTCTTCGGCCTGCTTCTGCATGGCTTCCAGACGGGTGGCAAAGCCGGACATCTTCATTTGCTTGGGGTCCTTCTTATTGGCTTCCAGCTGGGCCAGCAACTTCTCCTCGTTGGTCGTCCGCCGCATGATGATGGTGGTCACCACGCTGATGAGGGTGGAGATGAAGTAGTAGTAGTTCAGGCCCGACGGATAGTCATTCAGGATGAAGAGGAACATGACGGGCATCAGGTACTGCATCCACTTCATGGCAGCCATCTGCGGGTTGGCGCCCGTGTCCTGCTGCTGCATCATGAACTTGGCGTTCAGGATGTTCGTCACCGTCATCAGCAGACAGAACAGGCTGAGGTGGCTGCCCATGAACGGGATATGGAAGGGGAAGTTGATAATGGCGTCATACGTCGAGAGGTCGTCTGCCCAGAGGAAACTCTGTTGGCGCAGCTCGATGGCACTCGGGATGAACATGAACAGCGCGATGAAGATGGGCATCTGTATCAGCATCGGGAGGCATCCGCCCATCGGGCTGACACCATACTGGCTGTAGACACCCATGATCTCCTGCTGCTTCTTCATGGCATCCTCCTGCTTGGGATACTTCTGGTTGATCTCGTCAATCTTCGGCTTCAGCACACGCATCTTGGCGGAGGACAGGTAGGTCTTCCACGTGGCGGGGAAGACGGCTGCCTTGACGATGAGTGTCAGGAACAGCAGTACCACACCCATGCTCAGCCCCCAGCCTTGCAGCCAGTCGAAGAGGTTGATGATGATCCACTTGTTGATCCAGCGGAAGAGGGGCCAGCCCAGATATACCAGGCGGTTCAGCTCCCAATCCTTGTCGCGGCCCTTGTCCAAGGCGGTGAGCGTCTTGTAGTGATTGGGGCCGAGGTAGAGGTAGAGGCGGGTAGGCTCTGCGCCGGTGGGGTCGAAGGCGGTGTTCATCGAGGCGCTGTAGTCCTTGATATAGCCGCTGCCCTTCGGCTCCAACTTGGAGGCGAGGTGTGCCTTTTGGAAGCCGGCCTCGCTCAGCATCACGGCGGAGAAGAACTGGTTCTTGAAGGCTACCCAGTTCAGTGTCTCGGCGATGTCCTCCTCATCGTCCTGGTTGGCGTTGAGGTAGTCCGAGCCTTCGCCGTCGCGCTTGTAGGTCAGCTCGGCCAGACGGTTCTCGTAGGTGTAGCCCTTCTCGATCTGGCGGGCACGCTCACTCCACTCGATGTCCACATGCTTGTTGGTCGACGCCAGCTTGTCGTCCATGCCCACGGCCCGGATAGTGAAGTCCACCAGGTAATTGTCCGGATGCATGGTGTACTGGAAGTCGATATAACTTGCACTGTCTGCCCGGAGGCGCATGGTGACGCTGGAATCCGTCTGCGCCACGGGCGTGAAGTAATAGTCCTTGGTCTCGATGATCTCCTCGCGGTTATAGAAGAGGAAGTTCATCTCCGTGTCGCCCCCGCGCACCAGGGTCAGGGGAGTCTGCTTGTCCTGTTCCTTGTATTCCTTCAGGACGGACTGATGGAGGGCACCCCCCTTCGTGTGGAGGGTGAGGCTAGCCACGTTATTCTGGATGGTCACCTCTTGGTCCACCCCGTGCAGGGCCTGATGGAAGAGGGCGGAAGAATCCCGACGGGCCTTCCGTTCGTTCTCCAGGGCGGCCTCTTGCTTGGCCTTGAGTTCGGCCTCACGTTGCTGCACCTGGGCGATGGAGTCGTAGTAGTGTTGCTGGGCTTCCAGCTGTTCCTGGCTGGGACGGCTCAGGATGCTGAACCCCACCAGCAGCACGCCGATGAGGACCAGCCCGATAATGGTGTTTTTATCCATTGGGTAGTATGCTTTATATGCTCTGTGCTATATATACAATAGGTGTGATCACTCGTGTGTCTCGTTCTCGATGGCGGCCTTGACGAAAGCCAGGAACAGCGGGTGCGGATGCAGCACCGTGCTGCTGTACTCCGGATGGAACTGCGTGCCGACATACCACTTCAGCGTCGGGATCTCCACCACTTCCACCAGGTCCGACTCGGGGTTGATGCCCACGCACTTCATGCCGGCTGCCTCGTAGGCCTCACGGTAGTGGTTGTTGAACTCGTAGCGGTGGCGGTGGCGTTCCTGGATGTGCTCCGTGCCGTAGGCCTCGTGAGCCTTGCTGCCCGGCTGGAGGACGCACTCATACGCGCCGAGGCGCATCGTGCCGCCCATATTGGTGATGGACTTCTGTTCCTCCATGATGTCGATGACATTGTGGGGCGTCTTGGCGTCCATCTCGCGGCTGTTGGCATCGGTCAGGCCGAGGACATTCCTTGCAAACTCGATGGCGATGCACTGCATGCCCAGGCAGATGCCGAAGGTCGGGATGTCATGCTCGCGGGCATACTTGGCGGCCACCAGCTTGCCGGGGATGCCGCGTTCGCCGAATCCCGGACCGATGAGCACGCCGGCCATGCCTTTCAGTGCCTCGGCCACGTTGTCGTCCGTCAGGCGTTCGCTGTTGACGAAGTCCACCTCCACCTTGCGGTCGTTGTACGTGCCGGCCTGCGACAGCGCTTCACGGATGGACTTGTAGGCATCCTGCAGGTCATACTTGCCCACCAGTGCGATGTGCACGGGGGGCTTCTGCTCGGCCTTGTGGCGGCGCTCCAGGAAGCTGCGCCACGGACCCAGCCCCGGGGTGTCGCCCACGGGCAGACCCATCTTCTTCAGGATGGTGGCGTCCAGCTTCTGCGCCTGCATCAGGATGGGCACCTCGTAGATGGTGGGGGCGTCGATGCTCTGCACCACGGCGTCCTCGTCCACGTTGCAGAAGAGGGCCACCTTCTTGCGCAGGTTGGCGCTCAGTTCGTGCTCGGCGCGGAGGACCAGGATGTCCGGCTGGATACCGGCGCTTTGCAGCTCCTTGACAGAATGCTGCGTGGGCTTGGTCTTCAGCTCGCCGGCGGCGGCCAGGTAGGGGACGTAGGTCAGGTGGACCACTAGGGCGTCGCGGCCCAGTTCCCACTTCAGCTGGCGGATGCTCTCGAGGTAGGGCAGGGACTCTATGTCGCCCACGGTGCCTCCTATCTCGGTGATGACGAAGTCGAACTTATATTTGTTGCCCAACTGCTTGACGTTGCGCTTGATTTCATCCGTGATGTGCGGGATGACCTGGATGGTCTTGCCCAGATAGTCTCCGCGGCGTTCCTTGTCGATGACGCTCTTGTAGATGCGCCCCGTGGTGATGTTGTTCGCCTTGGTGGTCTGGATGCCCAGGAAGCGTTCGTAGTGTCCCAGGTCCAGGTCGGCCTCGTGGCCGTCCACGGTGACGTAGCACTCGCCGTGCTCATAGGGGTTCAGCGTGCCCGGGTCGATGTTGATGTACGGGTCAAATTTCTGGATGGTGACGTTGTATCCACGGGCTTGCAGCAGCTTGCCGATGGAGGAGGAGATGATGCCTTTGCCCAAGGACGAGGCCACTCCGCCGGTGACGAAAATGTACTTAGTTTCTCCCACAGTGATAATCTTTATAAGTGTCTGTTCAACAATTCAAGGTGCAAAGGTAGGCAAAAAAAGGGGAAGCGCCTACGATTTGGCGCAACATTTTCTTGCTTTCCTTGTAGTTGACCTTATTCTTTTTGTGTGCGGCTGGCTTTTAGACCTTGCCATTCTTTCACGCACGTCTTGACAAAAAGTCAACCTGTTTGCGATAGTACTATCGATGGCTTGCGATAGAGCTATCAATGGCTTGCGGTAGTACTATCGATGGCTTGCGATAGTACTATCGTTAGTACTCGTTGTTTTTTTGTCTTTTGCAATTTCCTATATAACATTTTTACAAATACCTTGGCCGACTGCGGGATTTAACTTACATTTGCACCCATGAACGCATAAACTGACAGAAGCTATGAAGAAGAACGTTTTATTTGCCGCCATCACCGCCGGATTATTCTCCGCATCCGGCCTCCGTGCCCAGGCCGTGACGGACAGCCTGGCGCAGCATGTGGACAGCATCGCCCCGGCCGGGGCGGCCCCCATCGTGGCGGACTCGCTCGCGGCGGATACGGCGGCGGCCCTCGCCCCGGACACGATCCCCCTCATCCCCCTCGACACCCTCGCCGCGCAGGCTGCGGACACCGCGGCCGCGGACACCGCAGTGCGACGCCCCCCGCGCCCCACGCTGCCCGCGCTGATGCGCCCGTATTTCGTGCTGAAGCTGACGCGTGACGCCGCTACACAGACGAACCGCCTGGACACGGTCTCCCGGGCCTACGAGCGCACCCTCGGCGTGCTGGACTATCTGAACGACCCCTCGACGCCGGAGCGTTACATACGCGTCGAGCCGGAGTACTATCGGCTGTTCGTCCCCCTCACCTACTATGAGCGGCCCATGGCCCGCGTCTCCCGTCTGGACTGGCGGTTCAGCGGGGGCGACTCGCTCAAGGCCGCCGCGCCTGCTCCGCTGCAGGTGGACGTCACGCCCTTCACGCGGCAGGAGCGGACGGACGAGGCGGTGGACCGCGCCCTGCTGGCGGCCTACGTCCGTCGCCTGGACCTGGTGCGCTTCACCGAGCATGAGATAGAGGCCGGACCCTCATACCGCGACAACATCGAACGCGAGGAGAAGTCGCGCCCCTCCGTGCTGAAGCTCTTCAAGTCCGAGAGCATGCGCTATGTCAAACCGGAGGACCCGGAGGTGGTAATCCATAAGCCCAACTGGTGGGTGACGGGCGGCAGCGGCTCGCTGCAATTCTCGCAGAGCCACATCTCGGACAACTGGTACAACGGCGGCGAGGGCACCCACTCGCTCGTCGGCAGCCTGCAGCTCTTCGCCAACTATAACGACCGCGAGAAGTGGCAGTGGGAGAACCTGCTGGACGCCAAGCTGGGCTACATTTCTGCGCCGTCGGACGAGTTCCACAACTTTCTGGTGAACAATGACCAACTGCGCATTGCCTCGAAGGTAGGCCTGCAGGCCATCAAGCACTGGTATTATACGCTGCACACGGAATTCAAGACGCAGTTCTGCAACGGCTACGGGGCCAACAGCCAGACGCTGAACGCGGCCTTCCTCTCGCCCGGCTACTGGACCACCGGTCTCGGTATGGACTACAAGCTGAACCGCGAGAAGCTGAGCCTCTCCGTCCTCCTGGCCCCCATCACGTACACGATGACGATTGTCACCGACCCGGAGGTGGACGAAGTGGGTCTGGGCCTGGACGAGGGCGCCACGACGGCCCACGACTTCGGTTCGCAGGTGCAGGCCAACCTGACATGGAATGTCTTCTCCTTCCTCAACGTCACTTCGCGCTTCGACTATCTGACGTCCTACGAGAAGGTACGCATTGAGTGGGAGAACACGTTCAATTTCATCCTCAACCGCTACCTCTCCGCCAAGCTCTACGTCTACGGACGCTTCGACGACGGGGTGGCTCCTTCGGAGCACGGGTCTTACTTCCAGATCAACGAAAACTTCGGTTTCGGACTGAACTATACATGGTGAGCCAATGACCAGACATCCGGGTATCGTGGAAAGCATCGAGGGCCGCCGCCTGCGGATACGCATGGTGCAGTCGTCGGGATGCGCGGCCTGCGGGGCGAAAGCCACCTGCGGGTCGGGCGAGCGGTGCGGGCGTCTGGTCGAGGTCGTTGCGGACGATGCCGGTGCCTATCGGGTGGGCGATGCCGTGTGGGTGTCGTCCTTGCGTCCGCTGGGCCGGCGGGCGGTGGCGTGGGCCTTCGGGGTTCCCTTTGTGGTGTTGCTGGGCTCGCTGGTCCTGTTTCTGGGACTGGGGCTGGGCGAGGCGGCTGCCGGGGGACTGTCGCTGGCTGTGCTGATACCTTATTATATAGGTCTCCGGCTGTGCCGGAAGCGGCTGGCACGGCGTTTTGAACTCTTTGTTACACCTGCTTAATCCTTTGTTACTTATGAATACGATACTATTGGCAGTGGTTGCCTTGGGCGTGATAGCCCTGTTGCTTGCCTTGATATTGTACGGGGCTTCCCGTCGGTTTGCCGTCCATGAAGATCCCCGCATCGCCCAAGTTGCAGAAGTCCTGCCGCAGGCCAACTGTGGCGGATGCGGCTATCCCGGCTGCAGCGGGTTTGCCGGTGCGTGTGTCGAGGCCGGCTCCCTCGAGGGGAAACGCTGTCCCGTCGGGGGGCAGGCGGTGATGGACCGCGTGGCCGCCATCCTGGGGCTGCAGGCCGAACAGGCGGAACCTCTGGTGGCGACGGTGCGTTGCAGCGGTACGTGCGCCGTCCGTCCGCAGGTCAATGTGTACGACGGTGCCCGCAGTTGCGCCATCCTGTCCTCCCTCTGCCAGGGCGAGACGGCATGTGCCTACGGTTGCCTGGGCTGCGGCGACTGCGCGGCTGCCTGTACGTTCGGCGGCTTGCAGATGAATCCTTCGACGGGCCTTCCGGAGGTGGACGCGACGGTCTGCACGGCTTGCGGCGCCTGCGCCAAGGCTTGTCCGCGCGGACTCATCGAGCTTCGTCCCCGGGGTCGGGCGGAGGTGCTGTGTGCCAATCGTGACAAGGGTGGCGTGGCACGCAAGGCGTGTGCGTCGGCCTGCATCGGCTGCGGCAAGTGCGTCAAGACGTGCCCCTCCGGCGCCATCGTGTTGGAGGACAACCTGGCCCATATCGACCCGCAGAAGTGCGAGGCTTGCGGCAAGTGCGTTGAGGCCTGCCCGCAGGGTGTCATAGTTATGAACTGATAATCTAAGGTATTATGTGGAAGACATTTTCAAAGGGGGGCATCCATCCCCAGGAGAACAAGCTGTCCGCCAATCACCCAGTGTATGAGGCCGACCTGCCGCGTCAGGCCGTCATCCTGCTGAGCCAGCACATCGGCGCTCCGGCACGCCCCGTCGTGGCCAAGGGAGACGAGGTGAAGGTGGGCACGAAGATTGCCGAGGCGGGCGGCTTTGTGTCCGCGCCGGTCCATGCTTCTGTCAGCGGCCGTGTGGCCAAGGTGGACCGGGCGATAGACGTCAGCGGCTATCCCCGTCCGGCTGTCTTCATCGACGTCGAAGGGGACGAGTGGGAGCCCGGCATAGACCGGAGCGAGACGCTGGTCCGTGACTGTCCCCTCAGTCCCGAAGAGATTTTGCGCAAGATTGCCGATGCGGGCATCGTGGGTATGGGAGGCGCGGGCTTCCCCTCCCATGTGAAGCTGAGTCCCCCTCCGCCCCTGAAGGCCGAATGTCTCGTGGTCAACGCCGTGGAGTGCGAACCTTATCTGACAGCCGATCACCAGTTGATGTTGGAGCATGCCGATGAGATTGTCGTGGGCATCTCTATCCTGATGAAAGCCATCCGGGTGGAGAAAGCCTACATCGGCATTGAGGTCAACAAGCCGGACGCTATCCGTCTGCTGACGAAAGAGGCGGAGGACTATGCCGGCATCGAGGTTGTTCCCCTGAAGGTGAAGTATCCGCAGGGTGGAGAAAAGCAGTTGATAGACGCCGTGCTGGGACGGCAGGTGGCCGCCGGGGCATTGCCGGTGTCCACGGGAGCCGTGGTGCAGAACGTGGCCACGGTGTTTGCCGTCTACCAGGCCGTACAGAAGAACAAACCCCTCTTCGAGCGCATCGTGACCGTCACGGGGCAGTCGTTGGCCCGTCCCTCCAATCTGTTGGTGCGCATCGGCACGCCGGTCAGTCAGCTGGTGGAAGCCTGTGGCGGCCTGCCGGAAGATACGGGCAAGGTCATTGCGGGAGGTCCCATGATGGGGAGGTCGCTGGTCAGCCTGGATGTGCCGGTGTCCAAGGGTACTTCCGGCGTGCTGCTGATGGGCGGTCGCGAAGCCCTGCGGGGAGCGGTTCAGCCCTGCATCCGGTGTGCCAAGTGTGTGGCCGTCTGTCCGATGGGGTTGGAGCCTTATCTGCTGGCCACGGCTTCGGCGCATGGTGACTTTGAGCGGGTGGAGCGGGAAGGAATCCTGTCGTGCATCGAATGCGGCTCCTGCCAGTTCACCTGTCCGTCCAATCGTCCCATCCTGGACTACGTCCGGCTGGGCAAGTCGAAGGTCGGTGCGATGTTGAAGGCACGTCAGGCAAAGTGAGTGTTGTAGAAGTGGCAATATAGATTCTCAGCAATGGAAAAGTTGATAGTATCCTTGTCGCCCCATGTCCATGGCCGCGACAGTGTGCGAAGAAATATGTTTGGGGTGCTGGTGGCTTTGCTGCCGGCCTTCCTGGTGTCGTTATACCTTTTTGGCGTGGGAGCACTGATAGTGACGCTCACGTCCGTGGCTTCCTGCGTGTTCTTTGAGTGGGCCATCGGGCGGTATCTGCTGAAGCGCGAGCATACCACCATCGGGGATGGATCTGCCCTCATCACCGGTGTGTTGTTGGCGTTCAACCTGCCTTCCAATCTGCCTCTGTGGATAGTCATTCTTGGGGCTCTGTTTGCCATCGGTGTGGTGAAGATGTCGTTTGGCGGGCTAGGTTGCAATCTGTTCAATCCGGCGTTGGCGGGGCGGGTATTCCTGCTGCTTTCTTTTCCGGCCCAGATGACCAGTTGGCCGGCCGTGGGGCAGGTGACAGCCTATACGGATGCCGTCACCACGGCTACCCCGTTGGCGGTGATGAAAGGTATCGTCAATGGAGTGCCCGGCATGTCGGCCGACCAGTTGCCCGGTGCCTTCGAGCTGTTCTTGGGCAATAATCCCGGATGTATCGGCGAGGTCAGTGCCTTGGCTTTGTTGCTGGGGCTGATCTATTTGCTCTGGCGGAAGATTATCACATGGCATATTCCCGTGTCCATCCTGGCAACGGTATTTGTGTTGACCTCCCTGATGCACTGGGTGGATCCTGTTAAGTATGCCGACGGGTTGACCCACCTGCTGACGGGCGGTGTGATGCTGGGGGCGGTCTTCATGGCCACGGACTATGTCACTTCGCCCATGAATCATCGGGGGATGCTGGTGTACGGCATCTGCATCGGTCTGTTGACGGTGGTTATCCGTTTGTTCGGATCTTATCCGGAAGGCATGTCCTTTGCCATCTTGATCATGAACGCATTCACACCGCTGATCAATACGTATGTCAAACCTAAACGCTTCGGGGAGGTAGCAAGAAAGAAATGAAGAAACTGGAATCATCCTTAAAGAATATGCTGTTGGTGCTGACGGGCGTGACGGTGGTTTCCGTGGCCTTGTTGGCCTATGTGAACCAACTGACGAAAGGTCCCATAGCCCGGGCAGAGGCTCAGGCCTTGAGCGATGCTGTCCGTGCCGTCGTACCGGGTTTCGACAATGACCCTATTGCCGAGAAGAAGATTCAGGAGGTAGATGGCGTGGAGTACGCTGTCTATCCCGCTACGAAGGGAGGTGCCTATATCGGGGCTGCCGTGGAAGCTTCGGCCATGGGCTTTGGAGGCGAACTCCGTATCCTGGTCGGCTTTGATGCGGAGGGGAATATCCTGGATTATTCACTCTTGTCTCATGCGGAGACACCCGGCCTTGGCTCGAAAGCAGATACTTGGTTCAAGAAAGGAAGTAAAGGGGATATTACGGGGATGAATCCCGGCAAGGCTCCGCTGGTTGTGAACAAAGACGGAGGACAGGTGGATGACATTACCGCCTCCACCATCACGACGCGGGCTTTCCTTTCGGCCGTCAATGTCGCTTATGCCGCCTATGCCGGACAAAACACGGCGGATGGCACCACGGGAGCCTCGCAGCAAGTTGAACATTAAAGAATAGGAGATACAAACGATGAACAATATGAAAGTGTTGGTGAACGGGATTGTCAAGGAGAATCCTACCTTTGTGCTTCTGTTGGGTATGTGCCCCACGCTGGGTACCACTTCGTCCGCCCTCAATGGGATGGGGATGGGGTTGGCCACGATGTTTGTGTTGGTATGCTCCAACGCTGTTATTTCGGCCATTAAGAACCTGATACCGGATATGGTGCGCATCCCGTCTTATATCGTGGTCATAGCCTCGTTCGTTACCCTGCTTCAGATGGTGATGCAGGCGTATGTGCCTGCACTGTATGCCACATTGGGCTTGTTCATTCCGTTGATTGTGGTGAATTGTATCGTCCTGGGGCGTGCCGAGGCCTTTGCCTCCAAGCATGGGCCGTTGTCCTCCTTCTTTGATGGCTTGGGCATCGGATTGGGGTTTACCATAGCCCTTACCTTGTTGGGGAGTGTTCGCGAACTGTTGGGCACCGGCAAGGTGTTTGGGCTGACGCTTTTCCCTGAAGACTACGGCATGCTGCTTTTTGTGCTGGCGCCGGGAGCCTTCATCGCTTTGGGGTATCTGATTGCGATAGTGAATCGGTTGAAGAAAGATAAATAATGTAGCATTATGGAGTACTTATTGATATTTATATCGGCGATATTCGTCAACAACATAGTCCTCTCTCAGTTTTTGGGTATCTGCCCTTTCCTGGGAGTTTCCAAGAAGATAGACACGGCATTGGGCATGGCGGCAGCCGTGGCTTTTGTGCTCACGTTATCGACCATTGTTACCTATCTTTTGCAAAGGTTCGTGCTTGATGCTTTCGAGTTGGGGTATTTGCAGACCATTACCTTCATCCTGGTCATAGCGGGTTTGGTGCAGATGGTGGAGATTATTCTGAAGAAAGTTTCTCCGGCTCTTTACCAGGCGTTGGGCGTCTTCCTTCCGTTGATTACGACCAATTGTTGTATCTTGGGCGTTGCCATTCTGGTCATTCAGAAAGACTTTGACCTGTTGACCGGCGTTATCTATGCTTTTTCCACGGCTTTGGGCTTTGGGTTGGCTTTGGTTTTGTTTGCCGGCATGCGCGAGCAGATGAGTTTGTCCGCTATCCCTAAAGGGATGCAGGGGACGCCCATAGCTTTGCTGACGGCCGGCCTTTTGGCTATGGCCTTTATGGGATTCTCCGGGGTTGACAAAGGCTTATCTGCTTTATTGGGGATATAAGGGAAGATTTTTTGCCATAGATTCTCTGATTGCCAATTAAAATACTTATATTTGTAGCGTCTAAGCATTTAATGCCATAAAACGATATACGATGAAAGAAAAAATTTTAGTGACAGGAGGTACGGGCTATATTGGTTCGCACACTGTGGTAGAACTTCAGAATGCCGGTTATGATGTAGTAATCGTTGATAACCTTTCCAATTCAAGTGCCGATGTAGTGGACAATATAGAGTCCGTATCGGGCATCCGTCCTGCATTTGAGAAGATAGATTGTCTGGATTTCGCCGGTTTGGAAGGCGTGTTTGCCAAGTATCAAGGCATCAAGGCCATTATCCATTTTGCTGCCAGCAAGGCCGTGGGCGAATCTGTGCAAAAGCCTTTGCTTTATTACCGTAACAATCTTGGTTCTTTGATCAACTTGCTTGAGTTGATGCCCAAGTATGGGGTAGAAGGTATTGTGTTCTCCTCTTCTTGTACGGTCTACGGACAGCCTGACATTTTGCCGGTAACCGAGAAGGCTCCGATCAAGAAAGCTGAATCTCCCTACGGCAATACGAAGCAGATTAATGAAGAAATCATTCAGGATACGGTGGCTTCCGGTGCTCCTATCAGTGCCATCCTTTTGCGTTATTTCAACCCGATAGGCGCGCATCCGTCTGCTTTGTTGGGCGAATTGCCTAACGGGGTTCCGCAGAATTTGGTTCCTTATATTGTGCAGACGGCTATTGGTATCCGCGAGAAGCTGAGCATCTTCGGAAATGATTATAATACTCCGGACGGTACGTGCATCCGCGACTATATCAATGTGGTGGATTTGGCAAAAGCCCATGTGGTAGCTATTGCACGTATTTTGGAGAAGAAACAGAAGGCAAAAGTCGAGGTGTTCAATATCGGTACCGGCCGTGGCCTTTCTGTGCTTGAACTGGTACAAGCATTTGAGAAAGCTACAGGCGTGAAGTTGAACTATCAGATTGCTCCGCGTCGTGCCGGTGATATCGAGAAGGTATGGGCAGATCCTTCGTTGGCCAATAATGAATTAGGTTGGAAGGCAGATACGCCCATTGAAGAAACATTGCTCTCTGCGTGGAAGTGGCAATTGCACCTACGCGAAAAGGGAATCCAATAATATAACAAGCATACCGAACAAATACGTCCCTGTATTTGTTTGGTTTATATGTAACTGTCTGGCAAAGGCTATGTATGTGAATACCTAAATTTTGCAGCTGTCCCTATGGACAGGCAGATATGTTGCATAGTAGTTTTGTCGTGTTTTATTTTGTGTTTGTGTTGTAAATAGGCCTTGTCGGGAGACAGGGCCTATTGTATTTTTAAGGAGAAGGCATGTAACAAAAAGCTTTTTCTTCTCGTCTTATCATTGGATGGCCGATAGACGGATTGAATCGTATAATGATTATAATAAACACGAATGGATGCAGCCGATTTTAAGAAAATATTCTTGCCCTATCATCGGAGACTCTACGGAGTGGCCTTGCGTATGTTGGGAAACGAGGATGATGCCAGAGATGTGTTGCAAGATGCCTACCTGAAGTTGTGGGATAAACGAGAAGCATTGGGCGTCATCGACAATGTTGAGGCTTTCTGCATGACTTTGGTGCGTAATATGTGTATAGATTTGCTTCGTTCACCTCATTACGTGCGTGATAGGCAACAGGTGCAGTTGACAGAATGTTTGCCGGTTGCTGCTCCCGACGATTCGGAGGTGCACGATAATGCACAAGTCCTGCAGACACTGATAGCCCGTTTACCCTTGCAGCAACAACAAGTGATACGTCTGCGGGACATGATGGGATATTCTTATCAGGAGGTTGAGCAATTGACCGGGCTTAGTACAAGCAATGTTCGTGTGATATTGTCCCGCGCCCGGAAGAAGATACGAGAAGATTATTTAAAACTATGTGACTATGAAAGAAGAAGAGATTGAGAGATTGTTGGCCCGATATTACGATGGCCAGACTACCGAGCAGGAAGAGGAAAGTCTGCACCAGGCTTTCCTGTCCGCAGACGAATTGCCCGGGGAGTTGCAGGCCGAGCGTGCCTTGTTCCTTTCCTTGCATACGAAGTCCCAAGAGAATGTGGTTGTACCCGATGATTTGGAAACGGAATTGACGGCATTGATCGACCGTAAAGCGTCTGCTTCGCGTAGGCGGCGGTTATGGTGGGGAAGCGTGGCCGCTTCGCTTCTGTTGCTCATAGGCTTGGGGTGGGGCATTGTCGAGATCCGTCAGGAAAACTGGATGGCTACTCCGCAGGATACCTTTACCGATCCGGAGGATGCCCATCGAGCCTTGCAGGCCATCTTTGCGGAAATGTCGCGGAATTGGAATGCCGGTATGGAGCAATTGGAGGCTTCGCAACAAGATATAGTGGCTGTCAATCAGGAAATCAAGAATGAATTCAAACAATAATCCTTTATGATAGAAGTTATGGGAAAGATTAAATTTTATCTGATGATGTTGTTGCTGCTTGTTCCTATGTGGGGGCAGGCACAGGAGAAACTGTTCAATAAGTACAGTGATATGAAGGGGGTCAAGTCTGTCTATATTTCCAAGGCTATGTTGGAAATGGGGCCACACTTGTTTTCCAATATCTATGTGGGTTCGGCATCGAAACGCCTGAATTCGGTCAGCCTGCTTTCTACGTCCAAGAACGAGGCGGTTTACAAGGATTTGATGAAAGATATCCGTTCTTTGCTCAAGTCGTCCAAGTTTGAACTGCTGATGAAGCAAAAAGGGACAAACACTACGTCTGAGTTCTACATTTCCCGCAGCGGAAGCAAAATCAAGGAACTGATTATGTTGACTGAAGATGGGGAATCTTCCTTGCGATTTGTCTATTTGGAGGGGTTGATGAGCATGGAAGATGTGAAGAATATCCTGCTCTATACTTCTTCTTCGGAGTATAACCCGTCATCGGGGCTGGAAAACTTGCAAGCTTTGCAATCGTTGGAGGACCTGGAATCCCTCCGGGATTTGCAGAAGTACTTCGATAGCGATACTTGGAAGCAATTCGGCGAGCAGATGAAGGATTTGGGCAAGCAGTTGAGAGACATGGACGTAGAGTTTGCCCGTTGAAGTCCTCTGCCCGGATAGAAGCAAGGCGGATGAAGTGTGGAAAGACCGGCTTTCCTCTTCATCCGCCTTGTTGTTATTACGGTGGGAGGTTATTTCTCCTTCTTCAATTCCTCGAAAATCTGCGTTTCCAGTTCTTCGGCCAGTTCGGGATTATCCAAGATGACCTGCTTGGCGGCATCACGTCCTTGGGCCAGCTTCGTGTCATTGTAGCTGAACCATGAACCGCTTTTCTTGATAATGCCCAAGTCCGAACCCAGGTCGATGATTTCGCCTGCCCGTGAGATACCTTCGCCGAACATGATGTCGAACTCTGCTCTGCGGAAAGGAGGTGCCACCTTGTTCTTCACGATCTTTACCTTCGTCTGGCGTCCCATCACCTCCTCCCCATTCTTGATGGCTTGTCCCGGACGGATGTCAATACGAACCGAAGCATAGAACTTCAGTGCATTGCCGCCCGTGGTGGTCTCGGGATTGCCGAACATGACGCCAATCTTCTCGCGAAGCTGGTTGATGAAGATACACGTCGTGCGCGTCTTGCTGATGGCAGAGGTCAGCTTGCGCAAGGCTTGCGACATCAGGCGGGCTTGCAGGCCTACCTTATTGTCGCCCATGTCACCTTCAATCTCCGCCTTGGGAGTCAGCGCCGCTACGGAGTCGATGACGATGATGTCCACGGCCGACGAGTGTATCAGCTGGTCGGCGATTTCCAAAGCCTGTTCGCCATTGTCCGGCTGTGAGATGAGCAGGTTGTCAATGTCCACACCCAAGTTGGCCGCATAGAAGCGGTCGAAGGCGTGCTCCGCGTCGATGAAGGCCGCGATGCCGCCCAGCTTCTGCGCCTCGGCGATGGCATGGATGGCCAAGGTCGTCTTACCGGACGATTCAGGGCCATAAATCTCAATGATGCGGCCGCGGGGGTAGCCTCCTACGCCCAATGCGGCATTCAGGCCGATGGATCCGGTGGGAATCACGTCGATGTCCTCCACCTCTTCGCTGCCCATCCGCATGATGGAGCCTTTGCCGAAGCTCTTCTCTATCTTGTCCATGGCAGCTTGCAAGGCTTTCAGCTTTTCGCTGGAGACCTGCGATGTGCCACCTTCATTCTCAAAGTTCAGTTCGTCTTTCTTTGCCACTTTCTTTCAATGATTAAGGGTTATTTGTTTCCGTTCAATATCTGGGAGGCGTGTTCCTTGGTCTTCACCTCCTTGGGCGAGATGATGCGCTCGACGACACCCTCCTCATTCAGGATGAAGGTGGTGCGGAAGGTTCCCATATACTTGCGTCCGCACATGTTCTTCTCGCCCCATACGCCGAATTGCTCCACCAGCTTCTTGTCCGTATCGGCAATCAGGGGGAAGGGCAGGGCGTTCTTCTCGATGAATTTCTGATGCGACTTCCCGCTGTCCACGCTGACGCCTATCACGGCATAGCCGGCTTCGCGCAGTTCGGTGTAGTGGTCGCGCAGGTTGCAGGCTTGAGCCGTGCATCCCGGCGTGCTGTCCTTCGGATAGAAATACAACACCACCTTCCGGCCCTTGTAGTCGTTCAGCCGGATTTCCTCGCCTTTCTCGTTCACGCCCAGTATTTCGGGCGCTTTGTCTCCTATGTTCATCATACTTATACCTCCAAATCTCCGTCAAATACTTCGTGCCAGGGCAATCCCTGTTTGTTCAGTTGCTCCATGAAGGGATCCGGATCAAACTCTTCCACATTCCATACGCCCGGACGCTTCCACAAACCTTTGAGGAACATCATGGCGCCGATCATGGCGGGTACGCCCGTGGTGTAGCTTACTCCCTGCATGCCCGTTTCCTGGTAGGCGGCCTGGTGGCTGCAGTTGTTATATACATAATAGGTGCGTTCCTTGCCGTCCTTCAGGCCTCGGATGCGGCAGCCGATGGAGGTCTCGCCGTCATAGTTCTCGCCCAGGTCTTGCGGATTGGGCAGTACGGCCTTCAAGAACTGCAGGGGCACAATCTGCATGCCGTTGTAGTCTATCGGGTCGATGCGGGCCATGCCTATATCTTGGATGACGCGCAGGTGAGTCAGGTATTCCTGTCCGAAGGTCATCCAGAAGCGGGCGCGCTTGATGGTGGGGAAATTCTTCACCAGCGACTCCAGCTCCTCGTGGTAGAGCAGGTAGGAGTCACGCGGGCCGATGTTGGGGTAGTTCAGCGACTTGTGGATTTCCAAGGGTTTGGTCGTAATCCACTGGCCGTTCTCGTAATACCGTCCGTTTTGCGTGATCTCGCGGATGTTGATTTCGGGATTGAAGTTGGTGGCGAATGCCTTGTGGTGGTTGCCTGCGTTGCAATCCACGATATCCAGGTACTGGATTTCATCGAAGTGATGCTTGGCGGCGTAGGCCGTATAGATGCCGCTCACACCCGGGTCGAAGCCGCAACCCAGGATAGCAGTCAGGCCGGCGTCTTCGAAGCGTTTCTTGTAGGCCCATTGCCAGCTGTATTCGAAGTGTGCCACGTCCTTAGGCTCGTAGTTGGCCGTGTCCAGATAGTTCACGCCCGTCTTCAGGCAGGCTTCCATGATGGTGAGGTCCTGATAGGGCAGGGCCACGTTGATTACTATTTCGGGCTTGAAGCTGTTGAACAGGTTCACCAGTTCGTCCACATTGTCGGCATCTACCTGTGCGGTCTGGATGTTCGGGTTGCCGATGGCCTTCACGACGGCGTCGCATTTCGATTTCGTGCGGCTGGCAATCATGATGTCGGTGAATACATCCGGATTCTGAGCCACTTTGTGCGCAACGACGGTACCTACACCGCCTGCACCGATAATAAGAACTTTACCCATTGTTTTTAGTCGTTATTGTTAAAGTTGAAAATGATGTCACATTCGTTTTTGCTCCGCGGTACTTTGTCTCGCGCTTGTCGGTACTTTGGCCCGCACTCCGCGGTACTTTGGCTCGTGCTCGTCGATACCTTGGCTCGCGCAGGAGGGTATGCCCGCTTTGCGTCAGCAAATATACGGCTAAATTCTTACATATTCATAAAAATCTTCCTAAATCATTGGAGTATTTGCCGGCAAATGTCGAACAAATGGTTTGCTTTCGGGTTTATTTCTTACCTTTGCAGTGCGGCCTCGGACAAAGCGGCCGCTTTTTATCGGTTATTTTTTATTCTAACTTAAAGACAACAAGAACAATGAAGAAGATTTTAGTGACATTTTGTTTGGCAGCTGCCATGGTCGGCTTGTCATCGTGTGGTTCCACCCGGCAAGCGGCCGCGTCGTTGGCTGACATTGATGGCGAATGGAATATTATCGAGATAAACGGGGCGGCCGTGGTGCCTGCGCCGGGGCAGATGTTTCCTTATATCGGTTTTGACAAGACCACGGGACGTGTGCATGGCCATGCCGGATGCAACCGTTTGTTGGGTTCGTTCGATGTCAATGCCGAGCCGGGCAAGATAGATTTGAGCCGGCTGGGTACTACCCGCATGATGTGCCCGGACATGACGGGAGAGCAGAACGTCTTGAACGCCTTGGCGCAGGTGAAGAAGTATGTCCGCCTGGGCGACGAGAATATCGGTTTGTGCGGCAACTCCACCAAACGCCCCGTCCTGGTGCTGAAGAAGAAGGCGCCGGACATGACCCTCGCCGACTTGAACGGCAAGTGGAAAATCGTGGAGGCCATGGGCGTGGCCGTTGCCGATAGCCTGGAGAACCAGCCTTTTGTCGAATTGAATGTGGCCGAGCAGACGTTGCATGGTCAGGCCGGATGCAACCTCATCAATGGCGGCTGGCAGACGGAAGAGGGTAATCCCACCTCCATTTCCTTCCCTCAGCTCATCAGTACGATGATGGCTTGCCCCGATATGGAGACGGAAGACCGTGTGAAGCAGGCCTTGAACGCTACTCGCTTCTTCGGACGCCTGCAAGAGGGTCGCGTCGGTTTTTACGATGAAGCCAACACATTGGTGCTGGTGTTGGTCAGAATCTAAAGTCCCTGTTTAAGAATCTCAAGTCCCTGTTTAGGCGGCTAAAGTAGGTGTTTAGCGGCGTAAACAGGGATATTAGGTGACTCCAAAATCATAGTAATGGCTATGAATGCAATTTATGTACAGACCTATCAGTCTCCTTGTGGAAATCTATTGCTGGGTTCGTTGGGCGACAAGCTTTGTCTTTGCGACTGGATAGACCGGCGGAATAGGACGAAGATAGACAACCGTTTGCAGCGGTGTCTGAGGGCATTGTATGAGAAGAAAATAACGGATGTCCAAGTGGAAGCTATCCAGCAACTGGACGAGTATTTCAGACACGAGCGGACAACGTTCGATGTCCCGCTATTGCTGGCAGGTACGGAATTTCAGCAAAGAGTGTGGCAGGCATTGATGGAAATTCCTTATGGGGAGACCCGTTCGTATGCCGAGGTGGCTATGCAATTGGGGCATGCCAAGGCTGTCCGTGCCTTGGGCGGCGCCATCGGGGCGAATGCCCTTTCTTTTTTCGTGCCTTGCCACCGGGTCATTGGCAGCAATCATTCGATGACAGGTTATGCAGGAGGGTTGGAGGCCAAGAAATACTTGTTGGATTTGGAGCAATCGTGGGAGGAATGATGGAGGTGGAGGCTTTCCGGCAGGAGGTTTATGCGGTGGTGGCTTCCATTCCTTACGGGAAGGTGTTGACTTATGGCCAGATAGCCTGGTTGGTAGGGAAGCCCCGGCACTCCCGCTTGGTGGGGCGTGTCTTGTGTGGAGCTGCGGCCGCCAGTCAGTTGCCTTGTCATCGGGTGGTAAACAGCCAGGGGCGGACGGTGCCCCATTGGCCGGAGCAGGTGGAGTTGCTGAAAGCAGAGGGAGTGACATTCAAGTCCAACGGCTGTGTAGATAGGAAGATGCACGGCTGGGATTTCTTGAAAGAGGGGTAGATGCCGAAGGCCTATCTGCCCGATTTCGTACGGATTGAAAGAAAAAATATCTTTTTTACGATAAATCTTTGGAATATTCGGATGAAAACTATACTTTTGTCGCGGATAAACAAATATTCATAGTTATGAGAACATTCATTGCACATCATCTTCATCATCATTCCGTCGGATAATCTCGGTGGGCGATGAAGTCGTGCGTAATGAGAAAGCATAGAAAAAGACGAGGCTTACCGGTGATTGCTGGCAAGCCTCGTTCTTTTTTCCAATAACCGGAGAAATGTGAACCAAAAAACAGTAGAAAAGATATGCTAAGAATTGCAGTACAAGCCAAAGGCCGTCTGTATGACGAGACGATGTCCTTTCTGGAAGAATCGGATATCAAACTGAACGCCACGAAACGCACCTTGCTGGTGCAGTCTTCCAACTTTCCCCTGGAAGTGCTCTTCCTGCGGGATGACGATATACCCCAATCCGTAGCTACGGGCGTGGCCGACATCGGTATTGTGGGCGAGAATGAGTTTGTGGAAAAAGCCGAGGATGCGGAGATTGTGAAGCGATTGGGCTTCAGCAAGTGCCGTCTGTCGTTGGCGGTGCCCAAGGAAGTGGACTATCCCGGTGTGGAGTGGTTCAACGGCCGCAAGATTGCCACGTCCTATCCCGGCATCCTGTCCGCCTATCTGAAAAAGATGGGCGTGAAGGCAGAGATTCACGTCATCACCGGTTCGGTGGAGGTATCGCCGGGTATCGGCCTGTCCGATGCCATCTTCGACATCGTAAGTTCGGGCTCCACCTTGGTCAGCAACAGCCTGAAGGAAGTGGAGGTCGTGATGAAGTCCGAGGCCCTGCTCATCGGCAATAAACAGTTGAGCGAGGAGAAGCGGGAGATCCTGCGGGAGCTGCTTTTCCGCATGGATGCCGTCAAGACCGCCGAGGACAAGAAATATGTCTTGATGAATGCCCCGAAGGACAAGCTGGAGCAAATCGTTTCCGTCCTGCCGGGCATGAAGAGCCCCACCGTGATGCCTTTGGCGCAGGAAGGCTGGTGTTCGGTACATACCGTGCTGGACGAGAAATGTTTCTGGGAAATCATCGGGAAGCTGAAAGCCCTGGGCGCGGAAGGCATCCTGGTGCTGCCGATAGAGAAGATGATTGTATAAATTTTCATTTGCCATGATACAGATAGAATATCCGGACAAGGCCCGGTGGCCTGAAATCTTGAAACGTCCGGGCTTGAATGTGGAAAGCTTGTTTGATACGGTCCGTGTCATACTCGACCGGGTAAAGTCTGAAGGAGACCGTGCCGTATTGGATTATGAGGTACAGTTCGACAAAGTCCGTTTGGACTCGTTGGCCGTTACCGAGGAAGAGATGCAGGAGGCGGAAGGCTTGATAGGGGAGGACCTGAAAGCAGCCATCCGCCTGGCCAAGCAGAATATCGAGACCTTTCATGCCGCCCAACGTTTTGAAGGCAAGCGGGTAGAGACCCAGCCGGGCGTAACCTGCTGGCAAAAAGCGGTTCCCATCGAGAAGGTGGGGTTGTACATCCCCGGTGGTACGGCTCCCTTGTTCAGCACGGTATTGATGTTGGCCGTTCCCGCGAAGATAGCCGGTTGTGAGGAAATCGTCTTGTGCACCCCGCCGGGCAAGGACGGAAAGGTGCATCCCGCCGTTCTTTTCGCCGCCCGCGTGGCCGGTGTGAGCCGTATCTTCAAGGCCGGAGGCGTGCAGGCCATTGGTGCCATGGCGTATGGAACGGAGAGTGTACCGCGTGTGTACAAGATATTCGGACCGGGCAATCAGTATGTCACCGCCGCCAAGCAACTGGTCAGCCTGCGCGACGTGGCCATTGACATGCCGGCCGGTCCTTCGGAAGTGGAGGTCTTGGCAGACGAGACGGCCAATCCGGTCTTTGTGGCAGCCGACCTGTTGAGCCAGGCCGAGCATGGCGTGGACAGCCAGGCGGTGCTGGTCACAACCTCTCCCGAACTTTGCCGGGCGGTGGTGAAAGAGGTGGAGCGTCAGCTGGCCTTGCTGCCTCGCCGGGAAATAGCAGCCCGCTCGCTGGAGAACAGCAAGCTCATCGTGGCGCGCGACATGGACGAGGCCATAGCCTTGACCAATGCCTACGCCCCGGAACATCTCATCATCCAGACGGCGGACTATGCCCGTGTGGCCGGACAGGTGAGGAACGCCGGTTCTGTCTTCCTGGGGCCCTACGCCTCGGAGAGTGCGGGCGACTATGCTTCCGGCACCAACCACACCCTGCCCACCAACGGTTATGCCCGTGCCTACAGCGGCGTCAGCCTGGACAGCTTCATCCGTAAGATTACCTTCCAGGAAATCACCCCCGAAGGCCTGCGCCGCATCGGCCCCGCCATCATGACCATGGCCGCCAACGAACATTTGGATGCCCATAAGAATGCGGTGAAGGTGAGAATGGAGTAGCCCAAATCCCGTTGAACGTTTCAACGTACTCCCGTTGAATGTTTCAACGGCTCCCCTTTGAACGTTTCAACGGCTTCCCTTTGAACGTTTCAACGGCTTCCCTTTGAACGCTTCAACGGCTCCCCTTTAAACGTTTTAAAGGCTCCTCTTTAAACGTTTTAAAGGCTCCCCTTTGAACGAAAAGATTTATAACTATCGAATGAGACAATCAATGATTATCTGACAATAACAATGAAAACCTTACAAGAACTGACCCGTGAGAATATCTGGCGCCTGAAGCCCTATTCTTCGGCGCGTGATGAATATAAAGGCGTGACGGCTTCCGTCTTTCTCGATGCCAACGAGAATCCTTACAACGGACCCAACAACCGCTATCCCGACCCCTTGCAATGGGAGCTGAAGAAGAACCTGGCCAAGCTGAAAGGGGTGGCGCCCGAACGCATCTTCCTGGGTAATGGCAGTGATGAGGCCATCGATCTGGTCTTCCGTGCTTTTTGCGAGCCGAGGCAGGACAATGTGGTGGCCATCGAACCGACCTACGGCATGTATCTGGTGGCCGCCGAGATCAACGATGTGGAATACCGCAAGGTCCTGTTGGACGACCATTTCCAGTTCAGTGCCCGCCGGATGCTGGACGCAGCCGATGCGCATACCAAGCTGATGTTCCTCTGTTCGCCCAACAATCCGACCGGCAATGACCTGAGTCACGATGAGATAGAGAAACTTCTGAAAGAATTTGACGGACTGGTGGTCTTGGACGAAGCCTACATCGACTTTTCCGAAGCGCCTTCCTTCCTGGCCCGGCTGGATGAATTCCCCAACCTGATTGTCCTGCAGACTTTCTCCAAGGCATGGGGTTGCGCCGCCATCCGTCTGGGAATGGCCTTCGCTTCGGAGGACATCATCGCCCTCTTCAACAAAATCAAGTATCCTTATAACGTCAACCAACTGACCCAACAGCAGGCTATGGAGATGCTCCACCGGCATTACGAGAAACAGCGTTGGGTGGAGATGTTGAAGCAGGAGCGTGACCGGCTGGAAAAGGAGTTTGCCGCCTTGCCTTGCGTGCAGAAAGTCTTTCCTTCCAACGCCAATTTCTTCCTGGTGCGGGTGACGGATGCTCCCCGCATCTACAATTACCTGGTGGGCGAGGGCATCATCGTGCGCAATCGCCATACGGTGACTCTTTGCGGCAATTGCCTGCGCATCACGGTGGGTACGATGGCCGAGAATGAAACCTTGTTGGAGGCATTGCGGAAATTATGAAGAAACAAGTACTTTTCATCGACCGGGACGGCACGCTGGTTATCGAGCCGCCCGTGGACTACCAGCTGGATTCGCTGGAGAAGCTGGAGTTCTATCCCAAGGTGATGCGCAACCTGGGCTTCATTCGCGAGAAACTGGATTTTGAGTTCGTGATGGTCACCAACCAGGACGGATTGGGGACGGCCTCCTTTCCGGAAGAAACCTTCTGGCCGGCCCATAACCTGATGTTGAAGACCCTGGCGGGGGAGGGCATTACCTTCGATGACATCTGCATCGACCGGAGCCTGCCTGAGGACAATGCCCCTACCCGTAAGCCCCGCACGGGAATGTTGCATAAGTATCTGGACCATCCGGAAGCCTACGACTTGGAGCATAGCTTTGTCATCGGCGATCGTCCTACGGATGTGGAGCTGGCGTATAATTTGGGCTGCAAAGCCATCCTCCTGCAAGCCGACAAGTCTGCCTTGGCCGGAAACAAGGAACTGGAGAACACCTGTGTCCTGGCCACCACCGATTGGGACCGTGTGGCCGAATATCTTTTTGCCGGAGAACGTCGGGCGGAAGTGCATCGCACCACCCGGGAGACCGACATTCACGTCCTTCTGAATCTGGACGGAAGCGGACAATGCCGTATCCACACAGGCCTGGGCTTTTTCGACCATATGCTGGAGCAGATAGGCAAGCATGGCGGCATGGATTTGGACATCACCGTCCGTGGAGACCTGGAGGTGGACGAGCACCATACCATCGAAGATACCGCCTTGGTCTTGGGGGAATGTCTTTACCGGGCGTTGGGCAGTAAGCGAGGCATCGAGCGATACGGCTATGCCGTGACGATGGACGATTGCCTGTGCCAGGTCTGCTTGGACTTTGGTGGCCGTCCCTGGCTGGTCTGGGATGCCGAGTTCCATCGGGAGCGGATAGGGGAGATGCCCACCGAGATGTTCCTGCATTTCTTCAAGTCTCTGAGCGATGCCGCCCGGATGAACCTTCATGTCCGTGCCGAGGGGCAGAACGAGCACCATAAGATAGAAGGCATCTTCAAGGCCTTGGCACGTGCTCTGCGCATGGCAGTCCGTCGGGATGTTTATCATTTCGAACTGCCTTCGTCGAAGGGGGTGCTGTGAGAAAGGATCTATAAATCTTGTAATGAAGGTGTGCCGGGAAGCAAGTAAGATTCCGGCACACCTTCGTTAGTAATAAGCAAATTTTAAAGTCCGGACAAGTCTACTTTGTAATAAGTAGGAGCAACGTTGTTTTTCTCGAGGAACATCATCATATAGATAGGTGCATAGATGATTTTTCCTTCCTTATGTAAGTTGTCATTATTGAAGACAATCGCCTCGGTCAATAGATATTCATCACAATCCATGATGTTTGATAAAGCCCTATGGACATCATAATCCTTGCCTGATTTAACCTCAATAGGTAAGACTTTTCCATTTAGTTCTATGACGAAATCCAATTCTCCCCTTTTCTTATTGTTGTAGTAATAGGGTTCCAAAGCATGGGCTGTCAATTCTTGCGCAATTGCATTTTCATAGATAGAGCCGAAATTGATACCTTTGTCACCCTTGATGATACGCAGCTGAATGCCTTCGGCGTACTGGGTAGCTAGTAGGCCTATGTCATTTTGGAAAAGTTTGAAAAGGTTGCGCGATCGCGAGAGCAGCAACGGAACTTTAGGTTCTTCCACATTGTAGACGGGCAGGGCTACACCGGCATTTTTCAGCCATAGGAAACTATTCTCATAGCGTTCGAATTTGGCGTGCTCGTTCAAGCGCTTTAGGATGAATCGTTTATTTTTTGCATTCAGTTCCGGTGGAATAAGGTCGAAAATTTCTTCGATGTAAAGTTTATTCTCCGGATCATATTGGGCGATATCTCGTTTGTAGAGGTGGATGATATCTTGTTGCACAGCCATTACTTCTTGCAGGTTATTACTTTCTAGATATTTATTTACAGCAGCAGGCATTCCTCCCACAACCAAGTATAAACGGAAAAGTTCCATTATCTTGGTATGGATGAAATCATCTACCGGAATGTGCGTTTCCCAAGCATTCCGCAAAGATTGTATGACAGATTCATTTAGCCCAATTGCGGTGATGAACTCTTCGAAATCAAGTGGGAACATTTCCTTTATTCCCATATAGCCAACAGGTTCCGACCGCAAATCTTTCAGTTCGACTCCTAATAATGATCCACTTAAGACATAGCGGTACGAACCTTCATCTACTAGGAACTTGACGGCTGTTACAATATCCGGGCATTGTTGGACTTCATCAAAGAATATCAAAGTCTCTCCTTTGATCAAAGGGGTGGAAGTGATGGCCGATAGTCGAAATAAGATATCGTTGCTTCCCTTGGCAGATTTGAATATTTCTGCAGCTTCCGGATTATCAATAAAGTTGATTTCTATGAAGCTTTTAAATGATTTACCGAACTCACGAATAGAGTATGTCTTTCCCGTTTGGCGTGCACCAGTGACTAGAAGTGCATTGCGGGAAGTTTCATAAAAACTTCGGATATAACTGTCTATCTTTCTTTTCAGCATGGCATTTCCTTTTTTCTAATGCAAATATAGGCGGTTTTTGCCGCTTTTCCAATAAAAATGACTGGCTATTTTGCCTTTTTTCCAAGAATGCTTGATAGCTGAGAGGTAGCGTATGCGAAGCGGATAGTGGTATGTAAAAAGCCGGAGCTGTTTTTCTCAAGGGAAACAGCTCCGGCTTTTAAAGGTTCGCCCAGCATGAACATTCTCTAATCGGTGCAAGTCCGTAACACGCCCGATAGCAGGAAGTGTATAGCCAAGAGCAAGGGTGTCCAACGCGAGTTGGAATCTGAAGGAAGCTGGCGGCAAACATCTGGC